>NZ_JBNHGF010000139.1:0-6605 GCF_059091005.1 Arthrobacter sp. Y3223164 | reverse complement strand
AGCCGGCAGCGAGCAGCAGCCAGAGCGGCACGGCGGACGGGAAGACGACCGCGGCGGCGAGCACCACGGCCAGGGCGCAGCACAGCCCGGAAAAGCAGTACCAGAACGCGGTGTCCGGATCGGGGCGGCGGCGCAGGCCGCGTTCCACCGCGTAGGAGGTCAGGAAAACCACGGCAGCCAGCACGGCCGTGGCGACGGCCAGCTGCGCGAACTCTGCGAGGAACATCGGCACCCCTGCTGACGGAGTTATCTTCCATTCCAATACGGGGCGCGGGCAGAGTCAATGGGAGAGGGTGCCGCGGGGCCCCCGGGTCACTTGTCGACGCGGCCGACGACGTCGTCCAACTGCTTGAAGACCAGGGCCTGCGGCGCCTTGCTCATTACCGTCCGCTGGAGCTTCTGCTTCCACGGCTTCTGCTGCCGTGCCATGGCTGCCATCTTGCGCGAGCGCTCGACCACCTTGGCGGTGCGCGGGCCCCGCGCCCGTTCGTAGTTGCGCAGGGCCGTGGTGATGTTCCAGTCGGCGTTCAGCGCGCCGGCCAGCGCGACCGCGTCCTCGAGGGCCTGGCTTGCGCCTTGGCCGAGGAACGGCAGCATGGGGTGCGCGGCGTCGCCCACGAGGGTGGCGTGGCTGCCGGACCAGACGGCGGCGGGTTTCCGGTCGAACAGTTCGTGCGCCATGATGTCCTGGCTCTTGGTGGCGCCGATGACCGCCCGGACGGCCGGGTGCCAGCCCTCGAAGCGCTGCAGGGCCAGGGTGCGCCAGAGGACCTCGTCGTCCTGCGCCAGCACGTGGTTGGGCATGGTGGCGTACCAGTAAATGAGGCCGCCCGGCAGCGGGATCATGCCGAAGACCTCCCCGTTGCCCCAGGACTCGCCCCAGGGCAGCCAGCCCGGATCGAGGTCGCCGATCGGGCAGACCGCGCGCATGGCGGTGATGCCGGAGGCCCGCGGGGCGCCGTCGCCGATTAGGTCGTGGCGGACCAGCGAGCGCAGGCCGTCGGCGCCGACCACCAGGTCCGCGTGCAGGGAGCCGCCGTTGTTCAGCGTGACCGTCCCGCCGTGCTGATCGCGCCGGAACTTCACCGCCTGCAAACCCAGATGCACCGTGTTGACGTAGAGCGAGTCGTTCAGCAGCGTGGTGAGGTCCGAGCGGTGGATGGAACGCAGCGGGTGGCCGTAGCGCTGCCGGAGGTCGTCGCTGCTGAACGTGGACAGCACGTTGCCGAACTGGTCGTGCGAGCTGCCGCCGACCGGGAGGGAGGCCTCTTCAAAGGCGTCCAGCACGCCGAGCCGCTGCAGGGCGCGTGTCCCGTTGGCCCAGATCGTCAGCCCGGTGCCCAGCTGCTGCAGCGTTCCGGCGCGTTCGACCACGTGGACTTTCCAGCCGGTTCGTTGCAAGGCCCGCGCAGTGGCGAGCCCGCCGATTCCGGCCCCTACGATGAGCGCCGAGCGCTGCAGAGACCCCATGGGTCCATACTTCCCGCTTTTGGGCCGGGTTCACAACTTTCGTCCGGTACAAACCGGTTCCGGGAGCGGAAAAGCAAGAACTCCCGCCGCTCCGAAGAGCGGCGGGAGTTCCCGGTGATTCGTCGGGGTGACAGGATTTGAACCTGCGACCTCGTCGTCCCGAACGACGCGCGCTACCAAGCTGCGCCACACCCCGATACCGTTGCCCCCGCCGTCGTCGTGACGGCCGCGAAAGCAACTGTTCAAGAATAGCGGAGACAGCCCCCAAAGGAGAAATCGGCGAGGGCCCGGGCAGGCCTTGGTCAGACCGGACGCGGCCCGGCCCCGGTCAGACCAGCGAGTCCTTCCACGCGGCGTGCAGTTGGGCGAAGCGGCCGTCGCCGGCGATCAGTTCCGCCGGCGGCCCATCCTCGACCACCCGGCCCTCGTGGATGACCAGCACCCGGTCGGCGATCTCGACGGTGGAAAGCCGGTGCGCGATGATCAGCGCCGTGCGGTTGCCCAGCAGCGTCTGCAGGCCCTCCTGGACCTGGCGCTCGCTGGGAATGTCCAGCGACGCGGTGGCTTCGTCCAGGATCAGCACCGCCGGGTCGGCCAGGAACGCGCGCGCGAAGGAGATGAGCTGCCGCTGGCCGGCAGAGACGCGGCCGCCGCGCTTGTTCACGTCGGTGTCGTAGCCCTCGGGCAGAGACAGGATGAACTCGTGGGCGCCGACGGCGCGGCCGGCGTCCTCGATCTGCGCTCGGCTGGCCTCCGGGTTGCCCAGAGCGATGTTCTCCGCGACGCTGCCGCTGAACAGGAACGCTTCCTGCGTGACCATCACGACGGCGCGGCGCAGGTCTTCGTTGGACAGCTGCCGCAGCTCGATCCCGTCCAGGGTGAGCGACCCGGAGGTCAGGTCATAGAAGCGGGCGATCAGTTTGGCCACGGTGGACTTGCCGGCCCCGGTTTGCCCGACGACGGCGACCGTCTGGCCGGCGGGAATGTCCAGGTCCAGCCTGGGCAGCACCACCCGGCCGTCGCCGTAGCCGAAGACGGCATCACGGAACCGGATCGCGCCGCGGGCGTCCTTGAGCGGGACCGGCCGGGCCGGGGGAACGATGGTCGGTTCTTCCTCCAGCAGCCCGGAGACCTTCTCCAGCGCGGAGGCCGCCGACTGGAAGGAGCTGTAGAACATGGCGATCTGTTCGGTGGGGCGGAAGACCTGTTTGGTGGCCAGCAGCACCGCGACCAGGGTGCCAATGGCAAGATCGCCGTCGAGCACCCGGAAGCCGCCGATCAACAGCACCACGGCCACGGTCAGGTTGCCGACGCCGTTCAGCACCGGCTGGAGCACGCCGAAGTACCTGATGTTCCGCAGGGTCGCGCCGCGGTAGTCGGCGGCCAGCTTGTTGTAGCGGTCGGAGTTGTCGTGCTCGCGGCGGAAGGCCTTGACGGCTCGGATGCCGGTCATGGTTTCCACAAAGTGCACGATCAGCCGGGCCGACACCACCCGGGAGGCGCGGTTGGCCAGCTCGGAGCCCTTTTGGTACCACCGGGTAACGAAGGCGATGGGTATGGCGGCGACCAGGATGATCAGCCCGCTCTTCCAGTCCAGTCCGGCGATGCTGATGGCGGTGAAGAGCATGAACATCACGCCGGAGGTCAGCTGGGTGACGCCGTTGTCCAGCAGTTCCCGCAGCGCCTCCAGGTCCGACGTCTGCCGGGAGATGATCCGGCCGGAGGTGTAGGTTTCGTGAAACTCCAGGCTCAACCGTTGGGTGTGCCGGAAGACCCGGACCCGCAGGGCCAGCAGCATGGCCTGGCTGAGACGGGCGGTGACGTAGATGTAGGCCGCCAGCAGGGATCCGCCGGCGATCGCGACGGCGGCGTAGGCGGCGCCGACCAGCACCAGGGGCATGGTGTCGCCGCCGGTGAAGGCCGGCAGCGCATTGTTGATGCCGAAGGCCACCAGCACCGGACCGGCGGCCCGGGCGGCGTTGCTGGCCACCACCAGCACGATGGAGAGCGCGAACAGCCGCTTGTGCGGGGACACCAGTTCGCCCAGCAGCCGCAGGGAGCGCCGCCTGACGGCTCTGCGGTCGGTTTGGTCCAGGTTGATGTTGTCTTCGCCGGCGACTCCGGTCATGGAACTCATCGGGCTTCCTTTGCGTCCAGGACGTCTTCGACCATGGGCTCGGCCGCCAGCGAGGCGATCACGTACCGGTAGTGTGTGCTGCTGCGCAGCAGCTCCGAGTGGCTGCCGACCGCAGTAATCCGTCCGTCCTGCAGCAGCGCTACCCGGTCGGCCAGCGCCACGGTGGAGGGCCGGTGGGCCACGATCACGGTGGTGGTGCCGCGCAGTTCTTCCCGCAGCCGCTGCGTAACCGCTTCTTCGGTCCGCACGTCCAGGGCCGAGAGCGGGTCGTCCAGCACCAGCACGGCCGGTTGCGCGGCGATGGCCCGGGCCAGGGCGATCCGCTGCCGCTGCCCGCCGGACAGGCTTAGTCCTTCCTCGCCGATCCGCGTGTCCACGCCCTGCGGCAGGTCATAGGCGAACCCGGCCTGCGCCACCTCGAGCGCCCGGGAGAGGAGGATTTCGGGATCTTCGCGGCCCGGGCGGGCACCGAGCAGCACGTTGTCGCGGACCGAGGTGGAGAACAGCGTGGAGTCCTCGAAGGCCACCGACACGCGGGCGCGCAGCTCGGCCAGCGGGAGATGACGGATATCCGTACCGTCCAGGAACACGGCGCCGGAGGTGACCTCATACAGCCGGGGAATCAGCTGCAGCAGGGTGCTCTTGCCCGAGCCGGTGACCCCTACCAGCGCCAGGGTTTCACCCGCGCGCACGTGCAGGTCCACGCCGTCGAGAACCGGGGCCGCGTCCGCGGCGGCGTCGGGATAGCGGAAGACTACGTTGGACAGGCGCAGTTCCCCGCGCACGGGGCCGGCCGGTGCGGGAACGTCCGGGTCGATGATGGTGTTCTCCGTATCCATCACGTCGAAGTGCCGGTCCAGTGCGGTCTTCGCCGTCAGCGTCATGCCCATCAGGGAACCGATCGCTTCCACCGGACCGGCCACCACGGCGGCGGTGGCAAAGAAGGCGACCAGGTCGCCGACGGTCATGTGCCCGCCGGAGACCTGCATGATGCCGATGACCAACGCGGCGCCCAGCACCAGATCGGGCAGCGACACGACGGTGGCGAGGAACTTGGACAGCGTGCGGGCCTTGGCCAGTTCGGTCTGGCGCAGTTCTTCGGCCTGGCCGTGGAAGTTCTCCAGCGCGTACTTGCCGCGGCCGAAGGCCTTGAGCACCCGGATCCCGTGCACCGATTCCTCCACGGTGGTGGCGAGGTCGCCCGCCTGGTCCTGGCTCAGCCGGGAGGAAGCGCCGAATGCGGTACGGAACCGGAACCCCTGCCAGACGAGGGGCACGGCGGCGGCCAGGAAGATCAGTCCCAGCAACTGGTTCAGCGCGAACATCAGCGCCAGCCCCGCGACCACCGTCACGAAGGAGACCACCAGCATGAGGGAGCCGAACGCCAGCCAACGCCGGATCAGTCCCAGGTCGGCCATGGAGCGGGAAAGCAGCTGGCCCGAGCCCCAGCGGTCATGGAAGGCGGCCGGCAGATGCTGCACGTGCCGGTAGAAGCTGGTGCGCATGCCCATCTCCACGTCCGTGGCGGGCGCGATCGCGAACACGCGCCGCAGGTACACCAGCCCGGCCTCGGCCACGCCCAGCACCGCAATGACGACGGCGGGGCCCCAGACTTCCGAGGGGCGGCCGCCGGTATGGATGGTGTCGACCAGGCCACGCAAGACCTGGGGAATGGCCAGTGCCACCAGGCTGGCGCCGAGGGCGCTGAAGAATCCCAGGATCAGCCGGGGGAGGATGGGCCGGACATAGTGTTTGAGCCGGGCGATCGAGCGCCAAAGGGATAACTCAGTCATGTGGTCGATTCGTTGCAGTGGTTCGGAGGGCTTCGTGTACTGCAGCAACTATCCTAGCGACCGCGTTGAGGCGCTGGTCACTGTTGGCACCCCCCGAGCCGACCCGTGGGGAAACCGATGCTTGCTAGGCTGTGCGGAACAATTCACCAACGGGGGCGGGCATGGATCTGGCAGACGTCGTGCACGGCTTCGGGTCGTTCCTGTGGACATCAATGCTCTTTCCGCTGCTGCAGGTGGCCGGCGTCCTGCTCTTGGTGCTTCGGAAGCCGGCCGGCTGGCTGGTGCTGCTGGTGGAACCGGTCCTGTCCCTGGTGTTGATGGGAGTGACGGGCGCTTTTAGCCTTGCCGTCCTGGTGCTGCCCGCGGTGGCGGCCTACGGATGGTGGCGGTGGCGCCGGCGGTCAGCGGCCGGCGGGTTTCTTGTCCATCCGGTCCAGCGGCCCGACTGGCTGGCCGCGGCCTGCCTGATGGTGCTTGTCGTGCTGTTCTTCGGTGTCGACGTGCTGCCCATGATGCTGATGCACATGGCCGACCCGGCGGCCATTGCTGAGGCAGCGGTCGTTAGCCTGCTGACTCCGCTGTTGTACCTCGGTCTGGCGCGCGGTGTCATCGAAGCCTGGTGGATCGGCGTCGCCCTCTCGCTGATGGGCCTGGCAAGAGGGGCAGTGAACGCAAACCCGCAGGTCCTGTTTGCACTGGACGGCATCGTGTTCACCGTCCTGCTGGGAATTTTGAGTCTGTACGGCTGGTCCAGATGGCGCGAGGCGCATGCGGAGTCGGCCGCTTCGACGTAGCATCGCGGCGCAGTGCTTCGGCTTGGCGCCGTGCTTCGCCCAGCATTGTGCTTCCGCTTGGAATGCATTGCCCTAGGGCACTACTCCTACACACAGGGCCCTTTTGATGGCTATCGAATCTGTGTACGAATAAAATTGTGGTATGGCTCTTGCACCGTTGGACCGCACCGGGGAGATGGAAGCATCTCTGGACCAGGCGTGTGTCCTGCTGCAAGATGTCGCCGATCGCTTCCCCGTTGAGTTCTCTTCCCTGTGCAACAGGGACCTGGCCAATACGGTGGCGGCGGTCGAGGGCGTTTCGAAGCTGGTGGAGTTCCTGCAGGCGGTCGGCGCCCACGCGGTGGAGCGGGCGGACATCGCCGCCACCGGGGAAACCGCGCCGGCGTCAAGACCCGGCGCAGAGGCCGGTGC
>NZ_JBNHGF010000138.1:0-6637 GCF_059091005.1 Arthrobacter sp. Y3223164 | reverse complement strand
GCGCCGTTGCCCGCTGCCCCGGCCGCCCCGGCATCCGGAGCCGCGCCGCCGTCGTCGTGCCCTCCGTGGCTGTTGGCGGATGCTTCGCCGATCACGAACGACGGAGCCGGGGAGTCCAGCTCGTGGGGATCTTGGCCCTCCGCGGGCAGCTCGGCCCAGTCGATTTCGCCCTTCTCACAGGTCTGCAGCGTGGGGAAGGCCAGGCTCTCGCCGGGGACGTCGGGCAGCAGCACCTGGAGCTGCAGCGCGTCGCGCAGCCCGTCGGCCACCGGTTCCTTGGCCGTGTAAACAATCTGGCTGACCCGCTCGGTGATGGTGGCCCCGCTGTCCAAAGTTATGGGGGCATCGATGGTTTCGGTCACCTTCTCAACGTCCCAGTTGGGGTGCACGGTGGGCGTGGCGTCGGCCAGCTGCTCGGGCAGCGAGATAGCAATCTTCGTGGTCGGTGAACCCTCACATCCATGGGAGAAGGAGAACGTCAGCACGGAGCTGCTGCCGGCGGCGTCGTCCTCGGGGGTGACGCCCACGTGGGCGGAGGCTGCTCCGGCGCCAACAGCCAACAGGCCAGCCGTGGCTCCGACGGCCAGTAAAGAGCGAAGGGTAGTGCGGTGAATGGTAGTCACAGAATGCCTTTCGGGAGGCGCTGGGCCGCGGTCCGCGTAGCAAGGCCATAGCGGCCCGTCGCGGCGCAGGGCCGGGGAATCGATGATGTTTAGGACTTGGGTTAGGTCCGGTTTTGGAAGCTCGCCGGCACCGGCGGTCCCCGCAGCGGCACGAGTGTGACCAGGTACTGGGTTAGGAGAGGCAACGGATCTTGCTTGGCGGCAAGGGTGACGCCGGCGGGCGGCAGCGCCGTCACGGTCGACTGGCGGACCAGCGGACGCAGCCAAGCGGCCAGGCTCCACAGCGCAGCCTCGCCGCGCGCCAACATGAGCGCGGTCAGTGCTGTGGCCAGCACATGGGCGGCGAGCATGGCAGGCGAACTCCCGGCGTGGGATGTGGCCGCGCAGTCGAGTGCCACGGCAGTGGATCCGGCGTGGCCCGCATGGCCCACGTGTACGGCGTGTCCGTCGGAGTATGGGTCCGGCGCGCAGCGGACGGTTGCGAGAAGTTCAAAGGCTTGGTGCAGTGCGAGCTGTCCGACGGCCAGTACCGCAAGGATCGTCACCAGTTGGAGTTTCCGCCCGGCCAGGATCATCACCGGCAACCATGTCAGCGCGCCCAGCGCCAGGACGACGGCGGCGGGTGGCAGGGTTCCTCCGGCCGCAGTGTGCGCGCCGGCGGCTACGCTGAAGACAGCGGCGGCGACTGCCGCGGACCGCCCGAATCGCAGCGCGCTACCCAAGATCATTCATGGTGGTAGGGACGCCCGCCGGCGATCTCCTGGGCGCGGTAGAGCTGCTCCATGAGGATCAGCCGGACCAGCTGGTGCGGGAAGACCAATTTGGAAAGGGACCAGACGAAGTCGGCCCGCTGGTGGATCGAGTCGTCCACCCCGTACGCCCCGCCGATGATCAAGGTGACGTTGCGGGAGCTGTCCAGCGGCTGCTGGAGGGTGCGCGCGAGGGTGGGCGAATCGATGTTCTTGCCGCGTTCGTCCAGCAGCACCACGAAGTCGTTGGCGTACTTGCCGCTGAGTTTGGCCAGCAGGGTTTCGGATTCTTCCTTGCGCGCGGCGTCATGCTCGCGGGAGGAATGGGGGATCGGCTGCCAGCTGACGTCGAAGGGCTTCTTCATCCGCTTCTCGTAGCGGTCGATTCCTTCCGCCACCCACGACTCGTGTTTGCGGCCTATGGTCAGGATGCGCAGGGTCATCCGGCTGATCCGGAAAATTTGCGGACGGTCAGGATCTGGGCGGCGCGGCCCACCGGACCCTGTTCGTCGAACAGTTCGGTGTCCGTCAGGCCGACGCCGTCGTCGCCGAAGCTCACGCGGGTGTCCAAACCCGTCCACTCGCCCTGCGGCTGGCGGAACAGGTGGATGGTCAGGTCAAGGTTGGGGAACATGTACTCGCGCGGATCCTGCCGCACCGCGATGCCGTTGGCGGTGTCCACGATGCTGACGAAGCGGGCCAGCGGGTGGCTGTCCTCGCCCTGAACCAACGGGTGCAGGGTGCGCGCCCAGACGGTCCGGTTGCCGGGACCGAGGTCCGCCGCGGTGCGGAACTCCGTGGACCGGATGAAGCCGCCGTCCCAGACGCTGGTCATGGGCGCCGGGGGGCAGCCGGCGGGTCCGGGAAGGGGCCGGCTGAAGGTGCCGGCGACGGCAGCGGTATCACCGGTGAGCAGGCGCCAGGCCTGGGCGCGGATGGCCGTGCGGCCTTGCGCGGTGAAAGTGGCCTCCAAGAGCTCAATTGTCTTGCCCGGCCGCAGGACCCGGGTCTGGACCTCGAACTCGCCGCCGTGGATGATGCCCAGGATCTCGAAATTGATCCGGCTCATCACCATCTCGGGGCGGGGATGGTTGCGCAGCAGCTCGTGCACGATTAGGCCGGAAGCCGGTGCCATGTGCTGTTCGTGGTCGTTCCAGGCTCCTTGGGAATGCAGCGTGGATTGGAAGCGTCTGCCGTCCAGGCGCACGTAGTAAGCATCCGGAACTGCACCTCCATCGGCGCCGAGGTGCTCGGTAGCGGCAATGCCGGCGGTGGCCGCGGTGGCGGTGGAATCAACCATGCCCCCACTCTAGCCAAAGCGCGCGGCAGCCCCGCCTCCCGGCACCACGGGCCCCACGCCGGCAAACCGGCGGGTGCCGGGGTCATCGTTCTCCGACAGGGCGGGGATCGGGCGGGGGCGCCGGGGCAACGGGCTTGGCCGGCGGCGCCCAATCCAAGATGGCCGGCTGGCCTATCGCGTCACAATCCGCCGGCTCGGGCCGTGAGGGCTCCCGGGGCGGACTGGGCGGCTCCGGCTGCTCTTCCTCCTCGTCTTCGTCGCCCTGGTTTTCTTCGGCTGCTTCCACCGCCTTCCGGTAATCTTCCAGCGCCTTCTTGTACTCCTGCCGCGCGTTTTTGTACTCCTGCTCCGCGTTCCGGTTGTCCGCTTCGCACTGCGCCAGGGCGTTCCGGTAGCCGGCCCGTGCATTGTCCCGCTGGGTGAAGAATGCCGAACGCTCCGCCAGGGCCTGCTGGTAGACGGCGTATTCGGCCCAGTAGTCATTCCACTGTGCCGCGATCTTGTCCCACTCCTTGTTCACCTTGGCAACCGCGGCGGCGTAGTCCTTGTACTCCTGCACGTCCGTCCGGTAGTGGTCGTAGGCGGCCCAGTAGTCCAGCACGGCCTGTTGCCATTTCCTGGCGCGGGCGGCGAGTCTCGATTCTGCGGCTTGGACACGTTCCCGGTTGGCGGCGGCTGCGTCCCTGGCGTCGAAAGGCACCGGTGACATGCCGGTGAACTGCCAGCCGCAGCCCGGCCCGGCGGCGTCCTCGGTCAGCAGATGGACCTTCGCCGACCTCGCGGGCTCGTTCGCGGGGCCCTTGGGCGGCCGGGGGAACTCCCGGGCGTCCGGCATCGGCGGCCAGACCGGGTAGGCCGGCAGGGCCGCCGGATTGGCCGGCTTGACCTTCAGGTCCGGTGCCGGGAAGGACACGGTTTCGTAGTCGGCGTCGGCCGGGGCCTTCGGCAGCGGAACGGCGGGGATGGATACCGTTCGGGTGATCGTGAACGGCTTGTAGCCGGCGGTCGACCAAGGGGAGCGGGCAGCGTCGCCGGCTTTGGATTCCTGGTCTGCGCAGACGTCGGCGAGCGCGGCCGCGAGCTTCTTGTCCAGTTGCCTGGCCAGTTTCTGCAGCGGTGCGGCTGCCTTTCCCGTCACGAAGGCCAGCACGTCCCCGCGCCGGAAGGTGAGCACCTGCATGGTGCCGTGGCCGTTCTTGGCTGCGTAGATCCGGTGGGCCTGGACGCCGGGGCCGTCCAGTTCCTCGTTCCGGACCGCGATCGCCGGCCCGGCGCAGTTGGCCGCGTTGTCCGCCAGCTTGTCCATGGCTTCGGCGCCGAGGCCGGCGGTGTAGGCGGCGGCGAGCACCTGCACCCTCTCGCCGCGCACCCTGAAGGAACGGGACAATGCCACCGAGGGCGCCGCGCCGATGTCGCACGCGTAGGGCACCGGCAGCGCCGCTCCGCGCTCCACCGAACCCTCCGGCTTCCACTTTCCGGGCGGTTCGGCCAGCAGCCCGGTCAAGGAAATGGAGGCCGGGCTGTCCGTGAGCACCGCGCTGATTGCCACCGGTGTGGCAGGCTCGGCCACCGCCGCGGCCTGTTCCTGCGCGAAGAACATCGGCAGCCCCGATGCCTGCAGGGCCACCAGCCCCGACGCGGTGAGGGACGCCAGGCACAGCGCACCGGTGGCCAGGGCAAGGGCCGGATGTTTCTCGAAGATGGACACCGGGACTCCTTACAACCCGTCGGGGACCGTGATGGCAGTGTTGCTGCCGGCGCTGAGCGTGATGGTCACTTCCTGGCGGAAGGTCAGCCTGCTGCCCGGCGGTGCCGACTGCGCGGTCACCACGTTTTGATCCACCCGCGGGTCCGGTTTGGCCGTTTCCTGCCCGACCACCGGCACCAGGTTGTTGCGCAGCAGCACCGTGATGGCCTCGTTTACGCCCAGTCCGCGGAGGTCCGGCATGGACCGGGACGTTTCGACGCTGGTGGTCAGCGGGTCGGCCTCGGGCATCGGCTCGGCGGGCAGGCCCTTGTGCAGGCCTTCCATGGTGTCCTTCCATACGGGGCCGGCCAGTTCGGAGCCGGTGAGGTCGTAGAAGGTTTTGCCGTAGGCATGCACCGTCTTCAACGGGTGTTGGGCCCCGCCACGGGGGTCGCCGAGCCACACCGCCGTCGCATACTGCGGGGTGACGCCCACAATCCAGTTCGCGGCGAAGTCGTTCGTGGTACCCGTCTTGGCTCCGGCCTGGCGGCCCTTCGGCATGCCCAGGGCGCCCAGCGTGCCCGCCGGGTGGAACGGTTCGGTCAGCGCGTCGGCCACCGTGGCCGCCACCGAAGGGTCGATGGCCTGGTGGCAGTTTGAGGCGGGAACCGGGAGCTTCTCCCCGGTATCGCTGCGGATGGCTGCGGTGATGGTGACCGGCCGGCACAGCACCCCGCCGCTGACGAAGGTGGAGTAGGCGTTGGCCATCTCAAGCGGGGAAATCTCGTAGGAGCCGAGCGCCAGCGATGCCTCCCGGCCGTGCAGCTTATCGACGGGGATCGAGGTGATGCCCAGGGTTTCCGCGAACTCGGCGACTTCCTTCACGCCCGTGCGCTCGATCAACCGCACGAAGTAGATATTCACCGAAGCGCGCACGGCCTGGTAGGCGTCGATAGAGCCGTAATTCTCGTAGCCGTAGTTGTGGAAACCACCGGGCGGATTATCCAGCGAGGAGTAATAGGGGCCGTTGGCCAGCAGCTTTTGGCGCGGTGAAATCCCCTGGGACAGCGCCGTGGCGAGCACGATCGGCTTCATCGCCGACCCCACCTGGAAGGCACTGTCGGCGAAGACCACCTCGGTCTTGCCCTTGCCTTCGCCCCAGGACCGGTTCTGTGCCACCGCCGTGACATGCCCGGTGCCGGGTTCGACGACGGCGGTGCCCAGCGCCGCGCGGTTCTTGTTGCCCATCGCTTTGTGCACGGCCTTTTCGGCCGCGTCGATGGCCTTGCGGTCCAGGGCCGTGGTCAGCGTCATGCCGCCGCGCGAGAGCCGGTCCCCGCGTTCTTCCTGGGTCTTGCCGAAGGCAGGATCGGTAAGAATTTCATCCCTGACCAGATCGCAGTAGAACGGGTACTCGGAGCCGCCGCAGCCCGAGGGCACAGATCCCGGGTCGAGGCCGAGCCCGCTGCCGCGGGCCGCCGCAGCTTCGTTCGCCGTGATCGCGCCATGACGCTCGAGAACATTGAGCACGGTGTTGCGGCGGCTGAGCGCTCGATCCGGGTATTTCATCGGATCGTAGTAGACCGGTCCCTTGAGCAGTCCGACGAGCAGGGCCGACTGGGGCAGGGTGAGCTTGGCCGCCGTCGTATTGAAATAGATGCGCGCCGCCGCCTGGATGCCGTACGCGCGGTTGCCGAAGTAGACGGCGTTGACATACATGTTCAGGATCTGGTCCTTGTCCAGGCGCTTTTCCAGCTGGACGGCGTACTTGGCCTCGCGGATTTTGGCGTTGTAGGTTTCGCCCACCGCCACCGACTTCTCGGTTGCATCCCGGGCATTGTTGACGAGGATGTTCTGTACCAACTGCTGGGTGATGGTGGAGCCGCCCTGGCGCTCGCCGCCCACCGAGTTGCTCACCATCGCGCGGGTGACGCCCATGGGGTCCACGCCGTGATGTTCGTAAAACCGGGAGTCCTCGGTGGACAGCAGCGTGTCCAAAAACGCGGGCGAGACCTGATCCAGGTCCACGTCAATCCGATTTTCGCTGTAGAAGCGGGCGAATTCCTTGCCGTCCTTGTCGAGCAGGACCGTATGTTGCGGCAAGGCGGTGTCCAGTGGAAGCTCGGCGGGCAGGCCTTCCCACAGGTCCAGCACGGAATCCGTGGCAGCAGAGAAGGCGATGGCCCCCGGCGCTACCAGGGATCCGGCGCTGAGCGCGACGACGGCGACCGCACCGGCCCATCCGGCCACGCGGATCAGGGTGCCCGGCCGGTGCTCC
>NZ_JBNHGF010000137.1:0-6642 GCF_059091005.1 Arthrobacter sp. Y3223164 | reverse complement strand
GCCGCCGGGCGGCTGGCGACGGTGGGCGGCCTGCTGCGGACCCTCGACGCGCGGGAGGATCTGGTGGATTGCGAGTCCGCCAGCGGCGACTGCCCGATGAACAACAACTGCGCGCTGCGTGGGGCGCTGCGCCGGGCCCGCGAGGCCTTTTACCGCGAACTGGATCCCCTCGTCGTGTCCTCGTTGCCACACCCGTCGCAGATGGAACCCGTCTTTTTGGCATTGCTGAACCGCCGCCCCGCGTGATCCGCGGCGGGCCACCACCACGGACTCAACCGGTCTGGCGGCCCGAGAGCTTGTCGCGCAGCCGGTCCACCATGCCGACGCCGGGGCCCAGGGTCTTGTGGAACAGCTCGGAGTGCGGGGCGCTGGGATGGGGCCTGGTCGGCGCGACTTTCTTGGCGTTCTGGACCTTTTCACCCAGCTCAACGAGCCGCTCCGGGGGGATGTGGGCGCGCAGCTTCGGGAACTGATCCGTCTCCTCGTCGTTGGCGTGGTGGCGCAACTGCCCTTCGAGTTCCCTGACCAGCTCCATGAAGGTTGGGTCGGAGGAGTCAACGTCCTCCATCCGCTTCATCAGCTGGACGATCTCATCGTGCTCCTTCTTGTCATGCTCAACCTCTTCCTTGCCGTTCGGCACGTGCTCTTCGATCGCGGGATAGACGAGCATCTCTTCCGCGACGGCGTGGCGCATCACCTCCGCGATGACGGTATCGGCCAGGTCCCGGCGCTGGCCCGGGTCGGCGGTCTGCTCGATCTGGCTGAGCAGTTCAATCATTTCGCGGTGATCGGTCGTGAGGATATCGATGACATCCCCGCCCTGCGTATCGGCCATGACGCCCCTCCTTGGGTCGTTGCTCGTGAGCGTGCGTAGGAGGGCTCAACATACCAACGAGCGGCATTCGATTCCACGGTCCGAAGCGCTTTCGGGGTTGGGAGCGCGAAATCGGGGCAGCCGGTCTAGACCGGACGCGCGGTGTGTCCGCAGTTAAGCGGATGAGGCCCCCGCGCAGGTGCGCGGGGGCCTCATGTCGGGAACCTGTCATGGCGTCCCGCGTTCAGTCACTCAGGCGAAGCGGGCCTGGAGCTGCTTGAGTTCGGCGTTCAGCTCATCGGGCAGGGAATCGCCGAACTGCGCGTACCATTCCTCGATGCCCTTGAGCTCTTCCTTCCACTCCGCCGGATCCACCTTGACGGCTTCTTCCACCTGAGCCTGGGTCATGTCCAGCCCGGTCAGGTCGATGGAGTCGCCGGTCGGGATGTAGCCGATCGGGGTTTCCGCGGCGTCCGCGGTGCCCTCGATGCGTTCGATGGCCCACTTGAGCACGCGGGAGTTCTCCCCGAAGCCCGGCCACGCGAAGCCGCCGTCGGCATTGCGGCGGAACCAGTTGACCAGGAATACCTTGGGCAGGCGGTCCGGGTTGGCCTTGCCCTCGATGGTGCCCCAGTGCTTGAGGTAGTCGCCGGCGTTGTAGCCGATGAACGGAAGCATGGCCATCGGGTCGCGGCGGACCACACCTACTTCGCCGGCGGCGGCGGCGGTGGTCTCCGACGACAGGGTGGAGCCCATGAAGATGCCGTTGGTCCACGAGCGGGCCTGGGTAACCAGCGGGATGGTGGTCTTGCGGCGCCCGCCGAAGAGGATCGCATGGATCTCCACACCGTCGGGGCTGTAGTACTCCTGGGCCAGCATGTCGATCTGTGAGATCGGCGTGCAGAAGCGCGAGTTCGGGTGCGCCGCCGGCCGGCCGGAGTCAGGCGTCCAGTCGTTGCCCTGCCAGTCGATGAGGTGATCGGGCACTTCGTCGGTCATGCCCTCCCACCAGACGCCGCCGTCGTCGGTCAGCGCCACATTGGTGAAGATGGAGTTGCCCTTGGCGATGGCGCGCATGGCGTTGGGGTTGGTGCTCCAGCCTGTGCCCGGTGCGACGCCGAACAGGCCGTACTCGGGGTTCACACCGCGCAGTTCGCCCTCCTTGCCGATGCGCATCCAGTTGATGTCGTCGCCGAGGGTCTCGGCCTTCCAGCCCTCAATGGTCGGATCCAGCAGCGCGAGGTTGGTCTTGCCGCAGGCCGAGGGGAAGGCGGCCGCAATGTTGTACGCCTTGCCCTGCGGGCTGGTGAGCTTGAGGATCAGCATGTGCTCGGCCAGCCAGCCTTCGTCGCGGGCAATGACCGAGGCGATGCGCAGGGCGTAGCACTTCTTGCCGAGCAGCGCGTTGCCGCCGTAGCCGGAGCCGTAGGACCAGATGGACCGTTCCTCGGGGAAGTGCACGATCCACTTCTCCTCATTGCACGGCCAGACGACGTCGGCTTCCCCTGGTTCCAGCGGGGCGCCGACGGAATGCAGCGCGGGGACGAAGAAGGCGTCCTCTTGCTCCATCTTGCGCAGCACGTCGGTGCCGATGCGCGCCATGATGCGCATGGAGGCGACCACATAGGCCGAGTCGGTGATTTCAACGCCGTACTGCGGCTGTTCCGCGTCCAGAGGCCCCATGACAAAGGGGATCACGTACATCGTGCGTCCGCGCATGCTGCCGGCGAAGCGCTCCGTGAGGATCGACTTCATCTTCGCGGGGTCCATCCAGTTGTTGGTGAACCCTGCGTCTGCCTCCTTCTCGGAGCAGATGAAGGTCCGCTCTTCGACCCGGGCGACGTCCTTCGGGTCGGAGAAGCCGACGAAAGAGTTCGGGAACAGCTCCGGGTTCAGCCGCTTCAGCGTCCCGGCCTCGACCAGCTGATCGGTCAGGAGGGCGTACTCCTCTTCGGAGCCGTCCACCCAATAGACAGAGTCGGGCTGCGTCAGCTCTGAAACTTCGGCAACCCAGGCCAGAAGCTTTGCGTGTGTAGTTGGGGCATCCATAAGTGTTTCCTCAAGAACCGGCTGACGCGTGATATCGCCCATGACTCATCCCTTTCCTGGGCCAGTGGTGTTTCTAGATGCTATGGGTCGATGGCTAGACCAGCGGGCTGCAGAAAAAGGAAAATAGGTCTGGCTAGATGGGTAGAGCCCGGAAATCCGGGGATTTTCAACGTGTCAAGGCCCACAGGTGTGATTAAGGTCATATAGACCGGTCTAGTTAATGTGTCCCTTCAGGGGCTGCCCGACGCGGCTTCCCGGGATCAGCGGCCGCCCGGCGGGCCGGCGATGGAGACTCCTCTGGGTCAGGCAGACGGGCCTCGGGGGGTGAGGTGGCGCTCCCACAAGCAGCGCTGCGCGGAATTCCGGGGCGGAGGCGGGCGGGGCTCCCTCGATTTGGCGACTGTCCGGCAAACACGCTACAGTTGTATCCGGCCGCGAGGCCAAGCGCCCATAGCTCAGCTGGATAGAGCGTCTGTCTACGGAACAGAAGGCCGGGGGTTCGAATCCCTCTGGGCGCACCAACGAAATGCAGTCCGGTCATCGACCGGGCTGC
Source organism: Arthrobacter sp. Y3223164 (assembly GCF_059091005.1). NCBI lineage: Bacteria > Bacillati > Actinomycetota > Actinomycetes > Micrococcales > Micrococcaceae > Arthrobacter > Arthrobacter sp. Y3223164. The sequence goes on along the minus strand of NZ_JBNHGF010000137.1, from coordinate 3,226 downwards.
ATTTTTCTTTGCCGGCAACGTGCCGCGGCTCCAGCGGTTTTACCGGCCACTCCCCTCTCCGGGCTCCAGTGTCTCAACTTCGGATACTGGAAATTTCATCACCAGGGCGTGGACCCGGAGAAACTGCGGGAGGTTCCGCGCTGGCACACCGGCTACCGTCTACACTCAGCTTGAGCGCGATGTGCTCGGTGTGTGGAGCACCAGCGGTCGAGGGTCAACGCCGCGTTAGGCCAAGGCCTGGCCAGCCAGGGCTTCACGGAAACCTGCAGCGTAGGAGGTTGAGATGACGGCGACCCAGGCAAACCTGGCCGTGTTCCAGCAGCACCGCGGGCTGCTCTTTGGGGCGGCGTACCGCCTCTTGGGCAGCGCCGCCGACGCGGAGGACGTCCTGCAGGAGGCATGGCTGCGGTTCTCCGACGTGCCGCAGGACCATGTCCGGGAACCGCGCGCCTTCCTGCTGCGAACGGTAACCAATCTGGCGCTGAACCAGATCCGCGCCCAGCAGCGCCGTCGCGAAAATTACGTCGGGCCCTGGCTGCCCGAGCCGGTCAGTTCCCTGCCGGATGCGCCGAGCCCTCCCGCACCGGACGAAGCCGCCGTGCTGGCCGACGATGTTTCGCTGGCCATGCTGGTGGTCCTGGAACAGCTCTCCCCCTTGGAACGTGCGGCCTACATCCTGGGCGAGGTCTTCGGCTACCCGGCACCGGATATTGCCCGGACGCTGGGCCGCTCGCCCGCGGCGGTGCGGCAACTCATCTCGCGTGCCCGCGGCCACGTTGCCAGCCGGCAAGCCAGGAACCAGGTGGATCCGGCCCTGCACCGGCGGATCACCGAACAGTTCCTGGAGGCGGCCAACACCGGGGCCATCGAGCCTCTGCTGGGCCTGCTGGCCCCGGACGTTGTGCTGACCAGCGACGGCGGCGGACAGAAGACCTCGGCGCTGCGGCCCATCTACGGGGTGGAGAAGGTGCTGCGCTTCCTGCTCGGCATCACCGGCAAGCCGGACGCCCCCTTCCACCTGCATGTCGCCGACGTCAACGGGCTGCCCGGGCTGGTGGCCGTTGACGCGGACGGTGCGGTGGACACGGTCGCCGGCTTCCGGATCGATGAGGGCTTGGTCCGCGAAATTTTCCTCATCCGGAACCCGGACAAGCTTGGCCGCATCCGCATCTAGCAGGTGCACTGACCCGGCCGTCATGAGACGGTTAAAACTGGAGTCCGCGCCATCGTGCGCGCTCCTGTCATGTGTTGGTCCCGTATTGAGGAGGAATACCCATGAAGGTCACCGCCGCCGTCGTACGCGAGACGGGCGCACCGCTTTCAGTCGAAGAACTGGAGCTCGCCGATCTCCGGCCCGACGAGGTGAGGGTCCGCATGGTCGCCACCGGCATCTGTCACACGGATTCGACCGCACGCGACGGGGCATATCCCCTCCAATGGCCGGCGGTGCTCGGACACGAGGGCGCCGGCGTGGTGGAGGATGTGGGCATAGCGGTGACGAGCGTCAAGGCTGGTGACCACGTGGTGCTGGCGCCGGCATCGTGCGGTACGTGCAAGCAGTGCCGCCGCGGGGAGATGGCCTACTGCGAGCACTACATCGCCATCAATCTCAGTGGCCGCCGTACCGCGCTCTCGGCCGACGGTGAATCCGTGGCCTCCCACTTCTTCGGCCAGTCGTCCTTCTCGTCGTACGCGAACGTGCTGGAGCGCTGCGTGGTCAAGGTGGACCCCGACGTTCCGCTGGAGATGCTCGCCCCGCTGGGGTGCGGGCTGCAGACCGGTGCCGGGGCGGTGCTCAACGAGCTGCGGCCGGAGGCGGCATCATCGCTGGCGGTGATCGGCGCCGGGGCGGTCGGCTCGGCGGCGATCATGGCGGCCAAGATCGCCGGCTGCACGACGGTGATCGCGGTGGATCTGCACGACAACCGCCTGGAGACGGCCCTCGAACTCGGCGCCACCCACACCATTAACTCCGCCAAGACGGACATGGGCGAGGAACTGAACCGCATCACCGGCGGGGAGGGTGTGGACTACATCGTCGATACCACCTCGGTGCCCGCTGTGCTCAACCAGGCTGCGCGCGCGCTGGCCTTCCGCGGCACGCTCGTGGCCGTGGGCAACACGACCTTCGGCACCGAGGCACCGTTCGAGATCGGCGAGTCCCAGGTGAAGGGATGGACGTTTAAAATGAACGTCCAGGGCAGCTCGGTGTACCAGGTCTTCATCCCGCGCCTGATCGAGCTGTGGAAGCAGGGACGGTTTCCGTACGACAAGCTGGTCAAGACCTACCCCTTTGCCGACATCAACCAGGGTTTCGAGGATTCGGCCAGCGGTTCTACGATCAAGCCGATCCTCCTCTTCTGACCGGCTGACCGGCGGAATCCGCCCCGGCTGAAACGCGTCCGCGAGGCGCCGCCCGGCCACGCTCAGCGCAGCACCACGAAGTCGGTCACCGCGGCGTCGCGCCCGTCCAGCTCCGCCCAGCTCTTGCCGTGCTGCAGCACGGTCAGGCCCGAGGTCGGATAGTGGGTGGCCATGTCCACCACGGCCTCCTCGTCGGAATCCCGCGATGCGAGCCGCATCGCCAGGTCCTGCACCGCCGGCATGTGGGCCACCACCAGCAGGGACGTGATGGTGTCGGGCAGCCGGTTGATCTCGGACAGGACCCGCACGGCCGGCGCGTCGTAGAGTTCGTCGGACAGCATGGGGGTCGGCGCCTTCTCCCCCAGCTCGCTGCACACCCAGGTGCAGGTCTGGCGGGTCCGCAGTGCCGACGAGCACAGGATGAAGTCCGGGATGCAGTCGTGCTCCACCATCCACCGTCCGATCTGCGGCGCCTCGTCGTGGCCGCGCTGGGCCAGCGGCCGCTCGTGGTCCTCGACGCCCAGCGGCCACGCGGCCTTGGCGTGGCGCATGATCATCAGCTTCTTCAGGTGGTGGTCGTTCACACCACGAGTGTATGCGGCCCTTGTCAGCGCCTCCGCGCGATGCGAAGCTCGGGACATGGCAGAGCGGACCCTGGAAGCGGATGTCGTGGTACTCGGGGCCGGGGCGGTCGGCGAGAATGTGGCGGACCGGACCACCCGCGGCGGACTCAAGACCATCCTGGTGGAATCGGCGCTGGTCGGCGGCGAGTGTTCCTATTGGGCCTGCATGCCCTCCAAGGCCCTGCTGCGCCCGGGCACGGCCCTGCAGGCCGCGCGAAGCGTCAAGGGCGCGGCCGAAG
>NZ_JBNHGF010000136.1:0-6662 GCF_059091005.1 Arthrobacter sp. Y3223164 | reverse complement strand
GGCTTCCGACCGCCCGGCTCCGGGCCGCGCGACGGCGGCCCGGAGGCGTGTGGGATTACCGGGAGTCTGCCCGGGTCGGCAGGGGTTACCGGGAGGCGGCCGGGACGGGCTCGAGCTCGAAGGGCAGCGCTTCCAACGCGGCGTCGTAGCGCTGCACCAGCTGCTCCCGGTCGTCGGCGCCGAGGTACAGGATGCCGATGACGTAGCGGTAGCTGTCCTGGTTGGGCAGTTCGGAGAGCCGGTCGCCCACATTCACCTGCGGCGTGAAGTTGGCGTGCGGAATCTGTTTTGCCAGCCGCGCCGTGTCCTGCTCGTCCGGCACGCGGGTCACGATGGCGTCCTCGTCGTGGAAGACCATGCACTGGGAAGCGACGGCAAATTCGCCCTTGCGGTGCGGCATCGACGGCTCGACACCCAACGCGATGTCGATGGCGACCTCGTGGTTGGAGACGCCGTCCACCTTCGCAAACAAGTCGCTGTGGGACTGGGAGATGCGGGTGTTGACCTCGATGAGCCAGAGCTGGTCCTCCGCCTCGTCCCACATGAACTCGGCGTTGAAGCAGCCATTGTCGAAGCCCACATGGCGCAGGTACCGCTCGGACAGGTCGATCATGCGCTGCTGGACGGACTCCGGGACGCTGTTGGCGGGGTAGTCCAGCCGCTCGAAGCTGGTGCCGGCGGCGTCCTTGTGCATGTCGAACACACCGTGGGCGTTGTATTTTCCGCGGAACATGGTTCCCTCGGGGGCGGCCTGGGTGCCGGTGACGAACTGTTCGGCCAGGCAGGTGTTGCCGCCGGCGCCCTGCAGTTCGGGCGGCAGGTCCACCATCTGCAGGACCTCGTTGAAGGCGTCGCCGACCTGCGCAATTTCCGCGCGGATCGCGCGGATGGCCTCGTCGAAGTCCTCCTCGTTCCGGATCTGGAACCCGAGGTTGGACGAGTGCGCCTTCACCGGCTTGACCCAGAAGGGGAACGGAATGTCGATCTGCTGCAGCGCATCGTCGTCGAACGGGTCGAAGGAGGCGAACTGCGGGACACACTCGGGGATGGATTCCCGCTGTTGCAGCCGGCTCCAGTACTTGTGCTCGCACTTGAGCACGCTCTCCAGGGAGGGAGCGGCGATTCCGTATTCCTTGGCCAGGATCGGCCCGATCACGCTGGTGGGGAAGTCCCAGTGGGAGACGATGGCGTCCACACTGCCGTCAAACTCGCGCAGTTGCTGCCGCGCCGCGTCCAGCAAGGCGGTGAAGTCGATGTCCTTCTCGCGGACCAGCCGGTCGTAGTCGAGCAGGCTGTGGAAGGTGTAGTTCTCGGCGCCGCGGACGGTCTGCAACTCGCCGGCTTGGAAATCGGTCAGTCCGAGGATAAATACGTTCTTCAAATTAGTGCCTCCCGTTCTTGGTGATGAACCTCATCGGCCGGTGCGAGGGGCGAAAGGTCATGGGGACGCGCTGGTTGATTGGTTGGGGGGACAACTTCGACACAACCATGCACCGGATAGGCCGTCAAGGCGGCAGCACCGCCAACGGGGCCTCCCGGCCGGCGCGTCCGCCGTCCCCCCCCAGGGCGTCCGGGGGCGGCATCGGCGTCCAGTACGGCATGATGTGGGCATGGCGCAGAAACAGGCAACAACCGGGCAGCTGATGGACGACTTCGTGCGGGGCTTCGACTATCCGATGTACATCGTCACGGCAGCGGGGGCCGGAGGCGAGCGGTCCGGCTGCCTGGTAGGTTTCGCCACGCAATGCAGCCTGAAGCCGGCCCTGTTCCTGGTGTGCATCTCGCAGCAGAACCGCACCCATCCCGTGGCGCTGGAGGCAGGCGTGCTGGCGGTGCACGTGCTCGGGCGCGGCCAGCGGGCGCTCGCAGAATTGTTTGGCACCGCGACGGGCGACGACCTGGACAAGTTCGCGCACTGCGACTGGCTGCCCGGACCGGAGGATGTTCCGCTGCTGGCGGACGCCGCGCGCGTCATGGTCGGGCGCGTCGTGAAGAAGGTCGATCTCGGCGACCACACCGGTTTCCTGCTGTCCCCGCTTGAGACCCGTGGCGGCGACATCACCGGCCTTTTGTCGTTCAGCGACGTCCAGGATTTCGACGCCGGCCACCCCGCCTAGGGATTTCCGGCGCCAAGCCACCCGCCCAGGATCCTACGGGGGCGGCCATCCCGCTAGGATTCGACGGTGACTACACCGTGCGCCAGCCCCGACCGTGATGCCGCCCTGCAGATGTGGAGCGAGTACGCAGCCGCGCGGCCGGAAGCCATCGGCCCCGGTGAGGAAGCCGTCGTCGACCATTTCGGCGACAGTGCCGCGCTCGCGGACGCGCTGCTGGGGCTGGTCATCGCCGGCCCGAAGCGCGCCACGGCCGCGCTGGTGGCCGAATTCCACCGGCAGGGGGAACGGCTTCCGCGGATCGGGGACCACTGGGTGGCCTGCGACGGCTCGGGCAAGCCCCGGGTCATTTTGCGCTCCACCGAGCTTCGGCTGGGGCCGCCGGACAGCGTGGACGACGCGTTCGCCTGGGATGAGGCCGAAGACGACCGGCAGCGCTCGACCTGGCTGGAGCAGCACTTGATCTACTGGAAGCGGGTCTGTGCCGCGCAGGGGATCGAGTGGCGCGGAGACAACGAAGTCGTGTTCGAGCGCTTCCGGATCGTCTGGCCGCCGGAGTTGGCGCACTGACCTTTCACCGCTTTGGTTACTGCCCCGCCAGCCGCCCGCGGACCATCTCGCTGACGGCCTTGCCGTCGAAGCGGCCCGCCACCTTCTCGGTGACCGGCTTCATCACCGCTCCCATCTGCCGCATGGACAGCTCCGCGCCGTCCGCCTTGAGCCCGGCAATGGTGCTGTCCACGATCTCCGCGACCTCGGCCTCGGTGAGCGGCTGGGGCAGGTACGCCTCGATGACCTCGGCTTCCGCGATTTCCGCGGCGGCCCGCTCCGGCTCTCCGGCTTCCGCGTAGATGCGGGCAGTGTCGCGGCGCTTGGCGGCTTCCTTCTGCAGCAGCGCGGTGGTCTGGGCATCGTCCAGCTCCACCGGCGTCTTGCCGGACTTTTCCTTGGTTGCTATCTCGCCCAAAACGTTGCGCACCGTGGTCAGGGCCGTCTTGTTCCCTGCCTTCATGTGGGCGACGACGTCGGCCTGCAGTTGCTCTTTCAAACTCATTCGGTTCCTCGTTCCGGTGGGGTTCGTGGGGTTCGGTGGGTGCTGTGTCGGTCGGTGGCGTAGCGGGTGACGAAGTTGCGAAGTATCCGCTGCGGGATCGTCACGGTGCGTCCGCGCACCCGTCCCATGACGGCATCGGCCTGGTCCGGCGGGAAATAGCCGGCGTCCCGGTAGATCCAGATCCGGGTCAGCAGGCCGTCGACGTCCAACTCGGCGTGGAACTGGGTGGCGTAGAGGTTGTCCTGCAGCCGGAACATCTGGTTGGGGCAGTGCTCGGACCCGGCCAGGCGCACTGCGCCCGCGGGCAACACCGAGCATGCCTCCTTGTGGCCCACGAAGGCGCCGAACTCGCGGGGCAGGCCGGCCAGCAGGGGATCGGCGGCGCCGTCGTCGGTCAGCACGATCTGCGCCTCGCCGATCGGCTCGCCGTACTGCCGGTCCACCACGCCGCCGCCGTACCGGCCCAGGGTGCCGACGCCGTAGCAGGCGCCCAGGAACGGGAAATCGTGGGCGACGACGGTGTCCAGCAGCTGCTCCAGCTCGGCCTCGACGCGCAGCTGGGCGGCGGACTTGAACGCGTCGTCGTCGCTGGAGGTGTACGGGCTGCCGCCGAGGATGATTCCGCTGTAATCGTCCAGATCGATGGCCGGCATTGGTCCGGCCTCCAGCCGCACGCGCTGCAACTGGCCCGGTTCCAGGCCGCCAAAACGGGCGAAGGCCGCGTACTCCTCATCGGCTGCGGTGTCTTCGGCGCGCGTGGCCAGGAGCAGGAACGGCTTCATGCGTTGATCGTACAGTCGCTGCGCCGGGCCTTGGAACGTGGATGTCCGGCCGCGCCGCCCGACCCGTGACGCGGAACGGTCAGCGGCTAGGCTAGGAACCGTGGACGCAACCATGATCATCATTTACGTAGTTATCGCCATTGTCGTCATCGGTTTGGTGGCAACGCTGCTGCTGCGGGGCCGCAGGACCCCGCCCGGCAAATACACCACCACCCGGGACGCGAACGACCCGGCCATGCCGCCGACCGGGGGCGGTACCGGCACCCTGGAAGCGCCCCGCGGACAGACGGCCCCCGCACCGCCCCTCGGCGCACCGACCGAGGAGGAACTGCCGCCGGCCGACGTCGAAATTCCGGAGGACGCCGCCGCGCTGGAGACCATCCCGGTGGAGACGCCGGCGCCGGTGCAGGGCCGCCTGTCCCGGCTGCGCGCCCGGTTGGTCAAGTCCAACAACGCCCTGGGCAAGGGGCTCCTGGCGCTGCTCGCCAGCGACAAGATCGACGACGACGTCTGGGACGAAATCGAAGAGACGCTCCTGCTGGCCGACCTGGGCACCGAGCCGACGATGGAACTCGTGGACGCGCTCAAGGACCGCGTGAAGGTGGAGGGCAGCCGCAGCCCGGAGCAGGTCAAGGCCATGCTGCGCGAGGAACTGATCAAGCTTGTGGACCCGTCCATGGACCGATCGCTGGCCGTGATGCGCCATGCCGACCGCCCCGCGGTGATGATGGTGGTGGGCGTCAACGGCGTCGGCAAGACCACCACGGTGGGCAAGCTGGCCCGCGTGCTGGTGGCCGAGGACAAGGACGTGATCCTCGGTGCGGCGGATACCTTCCGTGCGGCCGCGGCCGAGCAGCTGGCCACCTGGGGATCGCGCGTGGGCGTGCCCACCGTGAAGTCCGACGTCGATGGCGCGGATCCCGCGTCCGTCGCCTTCGAGGCGGTAAAGGCCGGTATCGAGCAGGAAGTCGATGTGGTCATGGTGGATACCGCCGGGCGCCTGCAGAACAAGGTGGGCCTGATGGACGAACTGGGCAAGGTCAAGCGCGTGATCGAGAAGCAGGCCACGGTGGACGAGGTGCTGCTGGTGCTGGACGCGACCACCGGCCAGAACGGCCTGAACCAGGCCAAGGTGTTCGCCGACGTCGTCAACATCACCGGCATCGTGCTGACCAAGCTGGACGGCACCGCCAAGGGCGGCATCGTCGTCGCCATCCAGCGCAGCCTTGGCGTGCCGGTGAAACTGGTGGGCCTGGGCGAAGGCGCCGACGACCTGGCGCCGTTCGAGACCGAGGACTTCGTGGACGCTCTGCTGAACTAGCGCCAGCTGGTCTGGTCCGCCAAACGGGCGTTGCTGCCGGACGGGCGCCGGTCGCTGTCCGGCCGGTGCCCGTCGCTGCCAGTCATGCGTCACTTTCGGTCGTGTGCCCGTCGCTGACCACCCCGGCCGCCGTGACGGGTTTTTCACCGGCGGCCGACTCCGGGCCCGCGACACGCACCGCGATGAGCAGGCCCCAGACAAGGGACGCGACGGCCAGCACTGTGACGTCGACGCTGCCTCCTGTTTCCGGCCCCAATAGCCAGCTGGTGCCCAGCGAGACGGCACTGAACGCCAGCACGGTGCGCAGCAATGCGCGTGCGGGCGGCCAGAGCGCGTGCAGCAGGCCGGCGGCGGCCAGCGTAATGCCCAGGGCGCCTTGGACCGGCCAGTGGTCTATGCCCATGGTCCAGTACTCGGGTTTCGAGCCCGCGGCACGCGAGACCCCGAGGGCGTACCAGGCGTAGGCGGCCCAGAACGGCAGGGCCAGCACGGCCAGCACCATCAGCGGCCAGTCCACCGCCATCCGCGGCGCCGGAAAGCGCGTCCCGGCGCGCCGGGACGACCACCACAGGCCCCAGGACATGATGCCGAGTGCCGCGGCCATCACCACGGGTCCGGGGCTCGCGCCGAGCAGGGCACCCAAGAGGAGCGCCGCCGTCGTCAGCCACAGCAGGGCGAGCACCGGCACAATGTCCCTTGGCCGGAACGCCGCCCAGCCGAAAGCCAGTGCGACGGCGAAGGTGGTGAGCACGCCCCAGCTGGTTTCCAGCGCCGCAACCTCGGCGAAATAGGAATCTTCGACGAACATGGTCGACAAGTCGGTCAGTCCGAACCCGGGCAGTACGGCCCAAAACACGACGGCCACCGCCGCCACAACGCGTCCCCCAACGGTCATGGATCAGAGACTAGCGGCGAACGCGGCGCCTGGCTACCACTGGAACCCAGGTGGGGCTAACAGCTGTTTCCAGGGTTGTTCGCTGCCGGGATCAGCCCGCCGCAGGTTCCTCCTGGGGCTTCACCAGCGTCTCGCGGCCGAAGAGCAGCCACAGGAGCGCCGCCGCCAGCATGATCGCGCCGGTGACCCCGAAGGCCCAGGCGTAGTTAAGCCGGTCGGCGAGCGCTCCGGCCAAGACCGGGCCGATGATCGCGCCCGCGTCGGTGCCCATCTGGAAGACGGCCAGCACCTTGCCGCCGCTGCGGTCGTTGCCGATGATGTCCGCGACGGCGGCCTGCTGCGCCGGTCCGAGCAGTCCGGACCCGAAACCGGCGATGACCGAAGCTGCGACGAACACCGGAACTGACTCGGTAAACCCGATGGCTGCGATCGCGAGCCCGGCCACGGTCAGCCCGGCGACCACCAGGGGGCGGCGCCCGGCGGTGTCCGAGAGGCG
>NZ_JBNHGF010000135.1:0-6677 GCF_059091005.1 Arthrobacter sp. Y3223164 | reverse complement strand
CCTTGAGGCTGGTGCGGCGGCTGCGCAACGCCCGGCGGCTGCCCGCCTGAGCGATTAACCCGCGCCGCGTGCCGTCCCGGGAATGGGCGCGCCCGGCAATGTGTTGAAACACGGCGTAGACTGGATAGGCTGCCCGCCATCGGCGCGGCGGCCCTACAGAAGTGTTTCGAAGGAGAACCGTGGCAGAGAACCCCATCCGGGTAGCGATCGTCGGTGTTGGAAACTGTGCGGCCTCGCTGGTCCAGGGCGTCCACTACTATCGTGGCGCCGACCCGAGCGCAACGATCCCCGGACTGATGCACGTTAAGTTCGGCGCCTACCACGTCGACGACGTGCAGTTCGTCGCCGCGTTCGACGTTGACGGCAAGAAGGTGGGGCTGGATCTTGCCGACGCTATCGGCGCCAGCGAGAACAACACCATCAAGATCGCCGATGTTCCGGCCACCGGCGTCAAGGTCCAGCGCGGCCACACCCTGGACGGCCTGGGCAAGTACTACCGCGAGACCATCGTGGAGTCCGACTACGAGCCCGTGGACGTGGTCGCTGCCTTGCGCAAGGCCGAAGTGGACGTCATGGTCTGCTACCTGCCGGTCGGCTCGGAGAAGGCCGCCAAGTTCTACGCCCAGTGCGCCATCGACGCCGGCGTCGCCTTCGTGAACGCCCTTCCGGTCTTCATCGCCGGCACCCAGGAATGGGCCGACAAGTTCACCGCGGCCGGAGTTCCGATCGTCGGCGACGACATCAAGAGCCAGATCGGTGCCACCATCACCCACCGCGTGATGGCCAAGCTGTTCGAAGACCGCGGCGTGGTGCTGGACCGCACCTACCAGTTGAACGTCGGCGGCAACATGGACTTCAAGAACATGCTCGAGCGCGAGCGCCTGGAATCCAAAAAGATCTCCAAGACCCAGGCCGTGACCTCCAACACGTCGGCCGTGCTTGGCGACGACGACGTGCACATCGGCCCCTCGGACTACGTGTCCTGGCTCGATGACCGCAAGTGGGCGTTCGTCCGCCTGGAGGGCCGCAACTTCGGTGACGCCCCGGTCTCGCTTGAATACAAGCTCGAGGTCTGGGACTCCCCCAACTCTGCCGGCGTGATCATCGACGCCATCCGTGCCGCCAAGATTGCCCTGGACCGCGGCGTCGGCGGGCCGATCCTCTCGGCGTCCAGCTACTTCATGAAGTCCCCGCCGGAGCAGTACGACGACGACACCGCCCGCGCGAAGGTCGAAGCCTTCATCCGCGGCGACTCCGACCGCTAAGACGCACCGCAAGAACCGGGGCCGGCCCAGTGGGCCGCCCCGGTTCTTCTGTTGCCAGCCGGCGGCGGCTTCCGGGTAGATTGGCCTCATGGCCGTCCCCTCCCTGTCCCCCGCCGGGGAGCTCCGAGGACCGACCCCCCTCCCCCGCCGCAACTACGCGCTGGACATCCTGCGCATCGTCAGCATCGTCGGCGTGGTTGCCATCCACTCCTTCGGCGAGCTGGCCGGCGACGACGACCGCCGACATCAGCCGGACTGGATCTGGGCGGCGATCATCGACATAGCCTTCATCTGGGTGGTGCCGGTCTTCGTCGTCATCTCCGGCGCCCTGGTGCTGGCGCCGCGGACGCACAAGGAGGGCGCGCTGGCGTTCTACCGCAAACGCGCCCTGCGGCTGTTGCCCGCCCTCGTGGCCTGGCACCTGGCCTACATTTTCCTGGGCAGCCACCTGATGCTCGGGCGCGAACTCGAACCGGTCGCCGTGCTGGTGTCCGTCTTCGACACCCGCGTGTACCCGCACCTGTACTTCCTGTGGCTGATTCTGGGCCTGTACCTGGTGGCACCGCCGCTTGCCCGCTACCTGCAGCGGGTGACGCTACGGCGGGCCGCCGCCGCAACCGGCGGCGTGCTGGTCCTGACCCTCGCGCTGTTCAGCCTTCAGGCCGCCAGCATCCAGTACGAGTGGGGCTGGCAGTACCCCTGGAACATCCTGACCCAGTGGTTTCCCTACCTGGGGTACTTCATGGCCGGCTGGGTGCTCACCCAGGTGCGCCTCCCGCGCGGTGCCGCCGCGGCGGCGGGAGGCGCCGCCGTCGTGCTCTCGGTTTTCAACATCTGGCACTGGATCAACCAGGATTCCACGCCGCTGCTCAACGTCATCACGCCGTCCAGCTACGTGGGGCTCGGTGTCACGGCGGCTGCGCTGTGCATCTTTGCCGCCGTGTACCAACTGCTGGCCGGATGGCAGCCGCCGGGCTGGCTGGGCCGGTTGCTCGTCCAGCTGTCCAACGCCTCGTTCGGAGTGTTCCTGTGCCACTACCTGTTCCTGACGTGGCTCACGTTCCACGTCTTCCCGGACCGCGAGCCGACGCTGCCGCTCCTGTTCCTGAAGTTCTCGGTGGCCACGGCCTGCGCCTTCGTCCTGACCCTGGTTGCGTTGCGGATACCCGTGCTGCGGCGGCTGTTTTAAGCCGCAGCTAACCGCAGCGGTGCAGGGCTAGAAGAGTCCCGTGATGACGCCGTCGTCGTCCACATCCATCCGGCCGGCCGCCGGTTCCTTCGGCAGGCCCGGCATGGTCATGACGTCGCCGGTCAGCGCCACGATGAAACCCGCGCCGGTCTTCGGGATCAGGTCGCGCACGGTGATGCTGAATCCGCTCGGGGCGCCCAGGACCGCGGGGTTGTCGGTGAAGGAATACTGCGTCTTGGCCATGCACACCGGCAGTTTGCCCCACCCGTTCGCCTCGATCTCCGCCAACCGCCTGCGGGCCGGGCTGGTGAACTCCACATGGTCCGCCCCGTAGATTTGCTGGGCGATGGTCTCGATTTTCTTCTCCACGGTCAGGTCAAGGTCGTACAACGGGGAGAATGATTGCGGCTGCTGCAGGACGTCCGCCACCTTCGCCGCCAGCGCGTCTCCGCCGGGGCCGCCGCCGCCCTGGCCCCAGACATCGGCAATAGCCGCCTCGACGCCCTTCTGCCGGCACCAGTCCAGCACCCAGTCGAGTTCTTCGGGGCTGTCGGTGGTGAATTTGTTGATGCCCACCACGGGTGTGACGCCGAATTTGAGCGCGTTGTCCACGTGGCGCTCAAGGTTGGCGATGCCCGCCTGCACGGCTTCCAGATTCGGTTCCTTCAGCTGCTCCTTCGGAATGCCGCCGTGCATTTTCAGCGCCCGGATGGTGGCCAGCACCACGATGGCGGACGGGGCGAAACCGCCGGCGCGCGCCTTGATGTCCATGAACTTCTCGGCGCCGAGATCGGACCCGAACCCGGCTTCGGTGACGACGACGTCGGCGAGCCGGCGGGCGGTCTGCGTGGCCAGCAGCGAGTTGCAGCCGTGGGCGATATTGGCGAAGGGGCCGCCGTGCACAAAGGCGGGCGTGCCGGCGATGGTCTGGACCAGGTTCGGCTTGATGGCGTCTTTCAACAGCATGGCTAGCGCGCCCTGCACACCCAGGTCCGCCACGGTGACCGGCTTGCGGTCGTAGGTGTAGCCCACCGTGATGCGGGACAGCCGGGCTTTCAGGTCGGCGAGGTTGGACGAGAGGCAGAAGACCGCCATGACCTCGGAGGCGACGGTGATATCGAAGCCCGCCTCCCGCGGCACTCCCTGCGTCGGCCCGCCCAGACCGATCACCACCTGGCGAAGCGCCCGGTCGTTCATGTCCAGCACCCGCCGGAACGTCAGCCGGCGCGGGTCGATGCCCAGCGCGTTGCCCTGATAGATATGGTTGTCCACCAGTGCCATCAACGCGTTGTTCGCCGAGGTGATGGCGTGGAAGTCTCCGGTGAAATGCAGGTTGATGTCATCCATCGGGAGCACCTGCGAATAGCCGCCGCCGGTTGCCCCGCCCTTCATCCCCAGAATCGGTCCGAGGGAAGGTTCACGGATGGCCACCATGGTCTTGTGCCCTGCCCTCGACAGGGCGTCCGCCAGGCCCACCGTCAGGGTGGATTTGCCCTCACCGGCCGGGGTGGGCGACATGGCGGTCACCAGAACCACCTGGCCGCGCGGTTCCTGGTGGCCCTCCCCCAACTTGGCGGGATCAACCTTCGCCTTGTAGCTGCCGTAAAGCTCGAGAGCGTCCGCGGGGATGCCGGCGGCGTCGGCAATGGCGGTAATGGGCCGCAAAGTGGCGCGGCGGGCAATCTCCAGGTCGGTCAGCGGAGCCGGTTCAGACATCGTCGTCCTTCTTCCTCGCATAGGGCCATGGCGGCAGTACCGCCACAGCCAACGTATCAGCCAAGAAGGCCGCCGTCACCGGTCCCTTCCGGGGAGAAGAGAAGCGCAGAACGAGGCCTGGTGAGCTGGCTGGAAGCACCTATGCGAATGGCCGCCTCGAAGCGTCCGGCTCTTCGTCCGAGGAACAAAAATGGCCTGCCGCGCGATAAGCACGCGGCAGGCCATCTTCGTGTTTATTTGCAGCCGTTAGCGGCGCACCGCCCGACGACCGGACAGGCTTTCTGCCACACCGATCAGAAGTACCGCGGCAATCACGGCGACGATGAATCCGAGCACGTTCAGCTCAAAGATGTCGCCCGTGCCCAGCAGGTTTGCGATGACACCACCGATGATTGCTCCGACGATGCCAAGCAGGAGCGTGGCCACGAGCCCCAGATTCTGCTTTCCGGGCTTGATAAGGCGGGCGAGTGCTCCGATAACCAGCCCTGCAATGATGAAACCGATCATGTTGCCTCCTCAGGTTGCGATGGAACCACAATAAGCATACTTAGTGATCGGACGCAAAACGTTTCATCTGGGCGATGTCGGTTTGGCGCCACTGAGACGGCGTCGGCGCGCGGCCTCCGGAACGCCGGTTAGCAATGAAACACCACGGCACTGGAGCGTCGACTAATACTTGAAGGCGGAGGTGCTTAAAGGCCGAGGCCCGCGCCTGGAGCAACCCGGGCGCGGGCCTGAAGCTACATGGGGTCCAATGCGACTCATCGGATCCTCCTCGCGGATGTGTTTCCTACAGGACGGCGTATTTATTTGCACGTGCGGGCTGGAACTCAGCGGATGAGCTGGCGGTGCGACAGCAATTCATCGCGCACCTGTTCCAAGCGCTGTTCGTCAACACCCACGTTCTGTATTCGTTCCCACAGCGAGACGCTCTGGCGGAGCTTGCGGATCATGGCATTCACCTCCTGCCTGGCCAAGAAATTCGGCATGTCCGCTGCTGCGGAGCGTTTCCGGCTTGCCGGAGTCGGCCCGGCAAGGTCCGAACCCCCGCCCGGGGCACCGGCGTCGCCGGAACTGTCGCTGCCGGTGTCAAGGCCGCGCAGGCTTCCGGCGGTGATCACGTCGCCGTGACCGCGCCGCTCCGTTTCCCGGGCCTGCGCCGGCTCGGGCGGACGGATGGATCGTTCCGGTGCAGGCAATACGGCTGCATCGAGCGGTTTCATGAGGGGTTCCTCTCTGGGGTGGGCGGGGTTTTCTCCGGATCGGGCTGGATTTCGGGCAGGAAGCATGGCGGTATCCATGGGGGTTGCCGTTGCCGTGGCGGGGCCGGTGTCCGTGCTCGAAGCAGCAGCGGGGGTCGCCGCGACGGCAGCAGGTAACGCGGTAAGGGTGCTCATTAGCGAAGTCCTCAGGGCAGAAAGTGAGGCCTCCGCGCGGGAGAGCTAGAGAAGAGCGGTGATTGAGAGACGGCAGCGGTTCAAGAGTTGAACCGGCCCAATCAGCAGGGTTCTACTGCGCAGAAATGGCGGAGGCGGGTCGTCGGAGCGCGGCGAAGGAGTTAAACACTCCGCCCGGCGTCTTGGTAATATTCACGATTCCCACCTCCCTTTCCTGATAGCGCCAATAGATACCGTCCGGGTTGAAGCTCCTGATTGAGAAAGTTCAATCGGACTCATCCAACGTACCCGATTGCTCCTGCTTCTGCCTAGCCACGCCCGGGAACTTATTGAACTTTTTCCCGCTGCACCGGCGTGTCGCCAGCAACACGCCGGATAACGACGGCGGCGCCACCCCTTGACGAGCGTGGGCTCCCCCTTTAGGCGACCCCCTTGTTCGCGTCCCGTCCGCCGGACGCCCGGTTGACCGCCCGTTACAGTAGCCAGGCAGGGTCCCTAGACTGGACCCCGATGCCAGCACCCACCCCTGGACGGGACGACGACATGGAAGCTGGAGCTCCGCCGGGACCCGTGCCCGGACCTGCGGCCCCAAAGGCCCCGGCCCGCATCGACGAGCTTGACGCCCTGCGGGCCTTCGCGCTCTTGGGCATCCTGTGCGTGAACATCTGGTACTTCGCCGACCCGTATGCCGTCACCGGCGGATCCAGCCCGGCGTTCCAATCCAGTGCGGACACCGCGGTCCGCTTCGCGGTCAGCCTCCTGTTCGAGGCCAAGTTCTACATCCTGTTCTCGTTCCTGTTCGGCTACAGCTTCGTTCTGCAGTGGGCTTCCGCCGTGGCAGACGGCCAGCCGGTCGTCGTCAGGACCATGCGCCGGGCAGCAGGTCTCGTGGTGCTCGGGGTGCTCCACGGCCTGCTCCTCTTCCACGGGGACATCCTGCTGGCCTACGGCCTGCTGAGCCTGGTGTTGCTAGGTACCCGCTCGCTCTCCGCGTGGGCCGCTGCCGCGGCCGGAGTGGCAGTGATCGGCTGCATGGGCGTGTTCATCCTGTTGCTGGGACTCATCGCGGCGGCCGCGGGACCCTTCGACGGCAGCGCCGCCGCGGGGCCC
>NZ_JBNHGF010000134.1:0-6699 GCF_059091005.1 Arthrobacter sp. Y3223164 | reverse complement strand
GGCCCGCGCCGCGCCACGGCGCCGGCTTCGCAGGAAAAGCGCCGGACCAGCTAGGCCGGGCGCAGAGCCGAAGGCCGCAGGGCGGCCCCTCCGTACGGAAGGGGCCGCCCTGCGGCCTTTAATTTTCGACAGGGAAGTTTCGTCGTGCCGGGGGCCGCGCTGCGATGCTCCACCGACGACCCGCGCCCCAACGGCAGATCGGGGGACACTCAGGGACGTCCCGTATGGCGGCCGAGCGCGTCCGTGGCCAGAATGGTGGGATGAAGGCACTCCTGAACGTCATCTGGCTCCTGTTCGGCGGCATCTGGCTGGCGCTGGGCTACTTCCTGGCCGGCATCGTCTGCTGCCTGCTGATCGTGACGATCCCGTTCGGCATTGCGTCGTTCCGCATCGCGGGCTACGCGCTGTGGCCGTTCGGCCGCATGGTGGTGGACCGCGGCGGGCGCACCTACTTTATGTCCACGCTGGGAAACATCATTTGGCTGCTGGTCGCCGGCATCTGGATCGCGATCGGGCATGTGCTGACGGCGGTGGCGCAGGCGATCACCATCATCGGCATCCCGCTGGCGATCGCCAACCTCAAGATGATTCCGGTGTCCCTGACGCCGCTGGGCAAACAGATCGTGCCCACCGACCGGGCGTTCCCGGGCTACATTCCCGGCTATCAGCCGGGACCCGTTACCTGGCGCTGACCCGTCGGTGCGGCCGGCCGGCCATGCGGGCGGCTACTCGATCTGCAGCCGGCGGCTGTCGCTGAGCCCCGGCGTGCGGCGGGCCGATGCCGGCACCACAAAACGCCGTCCGGTGACCACCGTGGGAACGATGCGGACGAAATGGTTCTTTTCGCCCGACTGCCAGGGGAACAGCGGCAGCATTGCCGATTCCAGGACGTCCTCAATGCTGCTCATCCGCTGGGCGCTGCCGCGCGCGACGGCGCTCCAGGCGACGCCGGTGGCCGGATCGAAGCCGTCCACCTCCAAAACCACTTCGCCGGCGAGGGCGGCGTCGAGCTTGGTTCCCGGGGCGGAGCGGAACACGATGCTGCCGTGATCCACGACGTAATTGACCGGAAAGATCTCCGGGTGGGAATCGACGACGACTCCGAGCCGGCCGAAGTCAGCGCTGCGGAACAATTTCCAGCAATCGGCCACAGGCAGCTGTGTCGTCGATGAAGGCATCTCGTTCGCGGTGGTCATGGCATCAGTCTATTGACCGCTGACAGGCTGGGATAGGGCGCGGATTCCGCCGGTCGGATGCCGCTGCGGGTCGCCGGGGCGGCCCCGGAATTCAGGCGCCCAGGTGGTGCACTGCGTCCCATTATGTGTTGGAATTACCACACGAGCCGCATGCGGCTGAAGGAGACGGCCGGGCGCATCCATCTGGCTTTGGGGAAGGCAGTGCCTGTGCCAGAGGAGGAGCGCTGCCATGTCCGAACTATCTCCTGATCTGTCCGGGGAGTGGCGGTTCGACCCGGCCCATACCCGGATCGGATTTTCCACCCGCCATGCCATGGTGACCAAAGTCCGGGGCGCGTTCAACGACGTGGAAGGCATCATCCAGGCCGACGTGGACAACCCGGCCAACTCGTCCGTCAAGGTCACGATCAAGGTCGCCAGCATTGATACCCGCAGCCCGCAACGCGACGAGCATCTGCGCACGAACGACTTCTTCGATGCGCCGAACTATCCGGAGATTACGTTCGTCAGCACCCGCATCGATCAGGTGGAAAGCGCAAACTTCATTGTGAACGGCGACCTGACCATCCGCGGCATCACCAAGCAGGTTGCGGTTCCGATCGACTTCATCGGCGTGGAGCGGGACCCGGGCGGGCAGCTCCGGGCGGGCTTTGAGGGCTCCCGGCGCATTGACCGGCAGGAGTTCGGGGTCAAATGGAACACGGCCCTGGACTCGGGCGGCATGCTCGTGTCGGACCGCGTGATGCTGGAGTTCGAGGTCTCCGCGGTCAAGGTCGAGGACGCCGCCGCGCAGTAGGGAACCGGCGCAATAAGGAGCCGGCTCCGGAGGCCCGGCCGCCCTCAAAGCCCGGCCGCCCTCAGGGCCCGGCCGCCTCAGTCCCCGGCGGGATAGACCGACACCAGTGCCGCGAACCCGCGGCCGCTGACCTCGGCCGCGACCGAGCCGACCACGGCGTCGTAGGGATGCAGCGGCTGGGCGGTGTCGCCAGCCGTCGCCTGTGCCTGGCCCTGCAGCAGCACCAGGTACTGCCCGTCCGACAGCCGCAGCGGCTGTTTCTTCGAGAGCTCGACGATCAGCAGGCCGGCGCCCCAGGCCCCGCGGCGGGTCATGACGTTCAGCGCGCGGCACGGCCCGGTGGGCAGGCTGCAGTCCGCGCTGCTCCCGCCGTCGAACCGGAACGGGCGGTAGCGTTCCATCCGGTGCTGGCTGCCGTCCACGGTCAGGAAGGCGACGTCACCGTCCACAACGGTGAATATTCGGTCCACGCCCGGATATTCGGAGAAGCTGCCGTCCGAGCTGATGTCCGCCAGGCTTAACCGCCAACCGGGGAGCCCGTCCGTGCCGAGGTCACCGGCCGCCAGTTCCCTGGTGACGCCGCCGCCGTTCCGCCACCGCTGTTCCTTGAGCGCGGCTGCGCGAATGATCTCCACTGGGACTCCTTGACCGGATGTTATAGCTGCCGGTCCCAGTTCAGCACATAGGCGTCCTGGTAGCCGTCCGGGCCGCTGACCGCCGCGGCCTCGTTCCGTTCGAACCCCAGCGACGTGACGATGCGCCGGGACGCGGTGTTGGCCGGATGGACCAGCGCCAGGATCGGCGGCAGTTCCAAAAACTCGTTGACATGGGCGACGACGGCGGCCACCGCCTCGCGCCCGTAACCGCGGTGCCACACGGCGGGGTCGAAACGGTAGTAGAGATTCAGCACCGGGCGGCCGGACAGCGCCACGTGCTTGACGCCGGCAAAGCCGATGGCGTCTTCGCGGCCGGGCAGGCGGACGGCGAAGTAGCCCACGCCGTGGTCCTCCCACTGCCTTTCCCAGCGCTGGAACAGGCCCTCGGCTTCCTCGTTCCAGATGAGCGCGTCGGAAGGATTGAACCGCGTGGTGCGCCGGTCGGAGAGGATCCGGAACATGGCACTGATGTCCTCCGGCGTCGGCTGGTTCAGCAGCAGCCGGGCAGTTTCCAACATGGTTTCCGTCAGGGCCACCTCCGTCCGCCTCCTGCACGTCCCCGCTACAGCCTATTCGCCGGACGCCCTTCCGGGCAGGGGCGCCGGGGCGACAAGATGGAGGCGGGCAAGGAGGCTTCGGTGGCGGGGGAGCAGAGCTCCGGGGGCGGTGATCCGCGCTCCGCAGCCTGTGGATAACTTTACATTCAAAGTTGAGTGGACTACACTCAACTTAGTTTCAGGGCCGGCACTAACGGGGCTGGCCAGATCCATTCCGGAGCGAACGGAGAGATGCGTTGGACGCTAAATTCACCACCAAGAGCCAGGAAGCGCTGTCGGCCGCGGCGATGAACGCCTCGACGGCGGGCAATCCGCAGATCGAGCCGGCCCACCTGCTCAAGGCCCTGATGGACCAGCGCGACGGCGTGGCCGTAGCCGTGCTGAAGTCCGCCGGGGCCGATCCGGACTCGGTGAGTGTTCAGGCGAGCACCGCGATCAAGGCTCTGCCGTCGTCGTCGGGATCCTCCGTGGCGCAGGCGCAGTACTCCCGGGGCCTGCTCCAAGCGGTCCAGATCGCCCGGCAGGAGTCGGAAAAGTGGGGGGACACCTACGTGTCCACGGAATTTCTGCTGCTGGGCCTCGCGGCGGACAACGCCGCCGTCGGGAAGATCCTGCGCGACGCCGGTGCCTCCCATGAGGCACTTCTCGCCGCCCTGCCCGGCCTGCGCGGAGACCGGAAGGTCACCACCGCCGATCCGGAGAACACGTTCCAGGCGCTGGAGAAGTTCGGCACCGACCTGACCGCCATCGCCCGCGCCGGGAAGCTGGATCCGGTGATCGGCCGGGATGCGGAAATCCGCCGCGTGGTCCAGGTGCTCTCGCGCCGCACCAAGAACAATCCCGTGCTGATCGGCGAACCCGGGGTCGGCAAGACCGCCGTGGTGGAGGGCCTGGCCCAGCGGATGGTGGCCGGCGACGTGCCTGAATCGCTGCGCGGCAAGACGCTGATGTCGCTGGACCTCGCGGCCATGGTGGCCGGCGCCAAGTACCGGGGCGAGTTCGAGGAACGGCTGAAGGCCGTGCTGGAAGAGATCAAGAGCTCGGACGGGCAGATCGTCACCTTCATCGACGAGTTGCATACCGTCGTCGGCGCGGGGGCCTCCGAAGGCTCGATGGACGCCGGCAACATGCTCAAGCCGATGCTGGCCCGCGGCGAGCTGCGGCTGATCGGCGCCACCACCCTGGACGAGTACCGCGAGAACATCGAGAAGGATCCGGCGCTGGAGCGGCGCTTCCAGCAGGTCTACGTGGGGGAGCCGAGCGTCGAGGACACCATCGGCATCCTGCGCGGACTCAAGGAGCGCTACGAGGCGCACCACAAGGTATCGATCGGGGACTCCGCCCTGGTGGCCGCCGCGACGCTGTCCAACCGCTACATCTCCGGCCGGCAACTGCCGGACAAGGCCATCGACCTGGTGGACGAGGCCGCCTCCCGGCTGCGGATGGAGATCGATTCTGCCCCCGAGGAGATCGACCAGCTGCGCCGCGCCGTCGACCGGCTCACAATGGAAGAACTGGCGCTGGCCAAAGAAACTGACGCGGCCTCGCGGGAACGGCTGGAGGCGCTGCGTGCCGACATGGCAGACAAGAAGGAGCAGCTGGCGGCCCTGAACACCCGGTGGGAGGCGGAGAAGGCCGGGCTGAACCGCGTGGGCGACCTGAAGGCCAAGCTGGACGAGCTGCGCTCGCAGGCCGACAAGTCCCAGCGCGAGGGCGACCTGGCCGAGGCCTCCCGGATCCTGTACGGGGAAATCCCGACGCTGGAAAAGGAGCTGGCCCAGGCGCAGGCGGCCGAGGAACAGGGCGGCGCCGGGCGGGACCAGATGGTCTCCGAGGAGGTGACCGCCGACGACATCGCCGAGGTCATCTCCGCGTGGACCGGCATCCCGGCCGGCCGCATGCTGCAGGGCGAAAGCCAGAAGCTGCTGCAGATGGAGGAGCACATCGGCTCACGGCTGATCGGCCAGTCCAAGGCGGTTGCCTCGGTTTCGGACGCGGTACGGCGCGCCCGGGCGGGCATCAGCGACCCGGACCGGCCCACCGGCTCGTTCCTCTTCCTGGGTCCCACCGGCGTCGGCAAGACCGAGCTGGCCAAGGCGCTGGCGGACTTCCTGTTCGACGACGAACGGGCCATGGTCCGGATCGACATGAGCGAGTACTCGGAAAAGCACTCCGTGTCGCGTCTGGTCGGCGCCCCTCCGGGGTACGTGGGCTACGAAGAAGGCGGCCAGCTGACCGAGGCCGTCCGCCGCCGGCCCTACTCCGTCGTGCTGCTGGACGAGGTGGAGAAGGCCCATCCCGAGGCCTTCGACATCCTCCTGCAGGTGCTCGACGACGGACGCCTCACCGACGGGCAGGGCCGCACCGTGGACTTCCGCAACGTGATCCTGGTGCTGACCTCCAACCTCGGCTCGCAGTTCCTCGTGGACCAGACCATGGACGCAGACACGAAGCGCGAAGGGGTCCTGAACGTGGTGAACGCCAGCTTCAAGCCGGAGTTCCTCAACCGGCTGGACGACGTGATCATCTTCGACCCGCTGAGCATCGAAGAGCTCTCCCGGATCGTGGATCTGCAGGTGGCGGCGCTGGCTGCGCGGCTGGCCGAACGCCGGCTGACCCTCGAGGTCACGGACGCCGCCCGCGAGTGGCTGGCCCTGACCGGCTTCGATCCCGCCTACGGGGCCCGGCCGCTGCGTCGGCTGGTCCAGCGCGAGATCGGCGACAAGCTGGCCCGCGGCCTGCTCGCGGGCGCGATCAGCGACGGCGACACCGTACTGGTGGATGTGCCGGAGATCGACGTCGACGGCGGGGCCGGCGGGCTGATCGTGCAGTCGAAGGTGGGGGCGGTCCGCGGCGGTTGACCTGAGCGGCCCGGCGGGGACCGCCGGACTGTTCCGTGCCGGGTTACAGGTCGACCAGCGACCCGGTGATCTCCTGGCCCTCCTCGGCGATCTTGAAGCAGTCGATCCGGCGATCGCCCTGCGCCCACGTCTCCTTGGAAGGCATGCCGTAGGAGTCCTTGAGATCCGGCTGGTCGGCCGCGGAGTCGTTGAGGGCGACGGCCGTGCAGACCTCCTGGGCCTTGATGTTCAGTTCGTCGGCGCCCGGGAACTCCTCGTCGTCCCCGTAGGAGAAGGTGCCCACCAGTTGCGCCTCATGCGGCGTGTCGCAGGTGACGACGGTTGCTTCACGCATGACGGCCTCGAAGTCGGTGAAGCACTGGCCCTGCTGGAAATCGAACGGCGAGACGTTCTCCGCGACGACGCCGTCCCCGTTGGGCGTCTCTGCGGCGGTCTGCGTCGACGCCGGACTGGCCGCCCCGCCGGCAGGGGAGCCGCCGGTCAGGCTGGACACGATCATGGCGATAATCACGATCGCCACAATGACGACCGCGCCGATGATGACCAGCGGCTTCCAGTCCATTTTCCGGGCCGGGCCCGCGGCGGGACCGCCGGACGCTTCGTCACCGGCGCCGCCGCGGCGCAGGCCGTCGG
>NZ_JBNHGF010000133.1:0-6757 GCF_059091005.1 Arthrobacter sp. Y3223164 | reverse complement strand
GTGCTTTTTCGTTATGGGGGCGCGGCCAGGGCCGTCGCCGCGCCCTCGATCACGGCTAGCGTCTGCATGGTGTGCAGGTACAACTCGGCGTCGACGGCCGCGACCGTCGCCCCGATGTTGCGCTCGAACGTCACCAGGCCCTCGGCCTCCAGCCGGCGGATTGCCTCGCGCACCGGAACGGTGCTGCAGCCAAGCTCCGCGGCGATGGTCCCGAGGACCAGCCGGTAGCCGGGCACCAGCTCGCCCTTGGCGATCCGCTCGTGCAGCAGCTCGTAGGCCTGTTCCGACTTGCTGGGGGCCAGGGTCGTCACTTCGGCTGCTCCGCGACCCATGCCTCGTAGCGGGCGCGCCATTCGGCGTTCATCGGGAACAGGCCCTCGATCTTGTGGCCCTCCTTGACCATCTCGAAGACGAAGCTGTCCTGGCGTTCCTGTTCGACGACCTCGTCCGCGATCTCGGCGGCCAGGGCCGGCGGGATCACCAGGATGCCGTTGTCGTCGGCCACGATGATGTCGCCGGGCTGGATGGTGGTGCCGCCGCAGGCGACCGTCACGTCGGTGTCCCACGGCACGTGCTTGCGTCCCAGCACCGCCGGGTGGGCACCGTTGTAGAACGTCGGGATGTCCAGCGCCGCCACCTCGGAAAGGTCGCGGACCCCGCCGTCGGTAATGATGGCCTCTGCGCCGCGTACCTGGGAGCGCAGGGCGAGGATGTCCCCGAGGGTTCCGGAGCCCTTCTCGCCGCGGGCCTCCATGACCAGGATCTCGCCCGGACCGAGCGCGTCGATGATGCGCTT
This sequence comes from Arthrobacter sp. Y3223164, assembly GCF_059091005.1. NCBI lineage: Bacteria > Bacillati > Actinomycetota > Actinomycetes > Micrococcales > Micrococcaceae > Arthrobacter > Arthrobacter sp. Y3223164. The sequence goes on along the minus strand of NZ_JBNHGF010000133.1, from coordinate 5,961 downwards.
CTGCGCGTTGTAACCGCCGCCGTGCGACTTGAACAGGTCCTCGCGGTTGGGCACGTAGCGCAGGGTACGGGCGGTGCCGATGACCTTCTGGCCCGGCTTGGTGGCCAACAGGCCGTCGACGCTGACGTTGTTCAGTCCGCGCTTCCGCAGCGCGCCGGAGATGGTGGCGGTGGCGACCGACAGCAGCTTGGCCTTGACGTCCTCGGTCAGCGCGGACTTGCCGGTGATTGCCGGCGCCAGCCCGGCCGCTTCCTCGCTGCCGAAGGCATCGATCCGGTCGGAGTCGGTGATCTTGGGAGTGTTGCCGAAGGACGCGAATTCCGCCTCGCCCTGGGTGACGGTGGTCGACAGGCGGCCGGTGCTCAGCCCTGCGGCTTCGTCGGAGACCTCGACCTCGACGACGTCGCCCGGCACGATCACGGAGGAGCCGGCCGGCGTTCCCGTAAGGATGATGTCCCCCGGATGCAGCGTCATCAGCTGCGACAGGTCGGCGACGATCCGGGCGAAGGAGAAGATCAGGCCCGCGGTGGTGTCGTCCTGGACGACCTCGCCGTTGACCCAGGTGCGGATCCGGAGGGCGTCCGGGTTGACCGACGCCGCGGGCAGCAGGGCCGGGCCGATCGGGGTGAAGCCGTCGCCGGACTTGGAGCGGACGTTGGAGCCCTTGTCGGCGTACTTGATGTCGTAGACGCCCAGGTCGTTGCTGGCGGTCACGTGGCCCACATGGTCCCAGGCCTCTTCGATGCTGATGCGGCGGGCAGGTTTGCCGATGATCAGGGCAATCTCGCCCTCGAAGGCCAGCAGCTCGGTGCCCGCGGGGCGCTCCACGGTGCCGCCCGAGAGGGCCAGCGAGGAGGAGGCCTTCATGAAGTAGGAGGGGTGCGCCGGAACCCGTCCGCGCTGCGCGGCCCGGGAGTTGTAGGACAGGTGTACGGCCAGCACCTTGCCGGCGTCCTCCAGGATCTGGGTATCCACCGTTTGCAGCGTGCCCGCGGACTGGGTGACGTTGGCTTCGGACAAAGCATCCTCCTGTGAAGTACGAAATCGTATATGATCCATCATGGCCTGTGGTGAGGGCCACGTCAAGAACATGGCGGACCTTTTCTTGAACGGTCGGTCGGCCGAACGCGATGTGCTACGTGCCTGTCTGCGTAGGTCACGGTGGGAGCAGTTACCCGTAAGGAAATGCCAACCCGCTTCCAAGGTGTTGTAAGGGCGAGTCAACGTTCGCATTTATGCATCTCCCGGGAAACCGCCTAGAGTGAATGCATATGCATGGACTTACGTGTGTACCGCTCAAGGAAGTGATTGTGTAATGAAGGCTTGGCAGTTTACAGAAATCGACGCACCTCTCTCGCTCAATGAAGTTGCCGCACCGGAACCTGCCGCGGATGAAGTGGTCCTGGACATCAAGGCCGCCGGGCTGTGCCACAGCGATGTTGGGTTCATTGATGGCACCCTGACATCGCTGCTTCCGTTCCGGCCTATCACGCTCGGCCATGAGATCGCTGGTATCGTCTCAGCGGTCGGTGCGGATGTCACGACCTTCTCGGTGGGGGACCGAGCCGTCATTCCCGCCGCGATCGAAGGACCCGGCACCTCGCTTGACGGGGGCTTCGCAGAAAAGGTGAAGGCCCCGGCACGGTTGGTGGCACCGTTGCCCGACGGCGTCCCGTTTGATCAGGCGGCGGCCGCGACGGATGCCGGTATGACCTCCTACCACGCCATGATGGTCCAGGGCAGGCTCAAGCCCGGGATGAAGGTCGGGGTTATCGGCCTGGGTGGTCTGGGATCACTCGGAGCGCAGACGGCGATAGCCAACGGCGCAGAACTTTACGTGGCCGAAGTCAATGAGAAGGTGCACCCGATGGCCCTAGAGATTGGTGCCACAGCGGTAGCCAAGGATATTCGGGATTTTGCCGACAAGGAACTGGACCTGGTAGTCGACTTTGCAGGCTTCGGCACTACAACCGCCGGTGCCGTCGACATCGTTCGTCGCGGTGGCCGCGTCGTCCAAGTGGGGCTCGGACGGAGCGAAGGCACCATCAACCTCCAGCAGCTCACGCTGAACGAAGTCGAGCTGGTCGGTTCCCAGGCAGGAACGCTGCAGGACTGCGCCGACGTGCTTCAGCTGATGGCAGATGGAAAACTGTCGGCCCACATCAGCCAGATTTCCTTCGACGAAATCGGAGAAGGCATCGGCAAGTTGGCTCGCGGCGAGGTTATTGGCCGGCTGGTCGCTTTGATCGACTGATCCAGCGAAGTCCGCGGTTCCTGGACACGCAACACAAGGCACCTCCAGCCCCAGTTGGAGGTGCCTTGTGTTGCGTTCAATGCCTGGTTTAACCCACGCTGGGTGCGCGGTTCGGGGGTGCGGGGATAGCCACGTTCCCCGTGATGTGCCCGCCGGTACGCTCTTCGATCGCCCCGGCCGTGTGCGATCCGGTCGTGCCGGTCAACAGCGCAGGCGACGCCAACGCAGGGGATGACAACACGGGGGCCGTCGCTACGATCTGCTCGGGTAGCGGCGCCTCCGCCAGGTTTCGCAGACTCAAGGCCACTTCGTGCGCGGTCGGACGAGCCTCCGGGTCACGGCGGGTCATCCGGGTCAGCAGGTCCGCCCACTCGGCGGGGAGGGCGTCCGGAATCTCGGGGTCGCGCAAGAGCCGGGCAAGGGCCGCTTCCATCGGTGTGCCGGAGAATGCCTTTTCGCAGGTAAGGCATTCGAGCAAAACCAGCGCCAGCGAGTATACGTCACTGGCCGCGGTGACGGGGTTGCCCAAGGCCTGTTCGGGGCTGAGGTAGTTCGCGGAGCCGATGGTCGCACCCTGGGCGGTGGCCATGGTGGCTTCGACCATCCGGGCGATGCCGAAGTCGGTGAGCTTGGGGTGGTGCCGCGTATCTTCTGTGTGGCCGTTGGCCAGCAGAATATTGGCCGGCTTCACGTCCCGGTGCACGACACCCTGACTGTGGATGTAGTTGAGCGCGTCGGCCAAATCTGCCCCGATCTGCGCGGTCTCCACCTCGGAGAGAGGCCCGCCTTTCAGCCGCCGCCGCAGGTCGGACCCTTCAATCAGTTCCATCACCAGGTAACTGGTGGTCGCGCCATCGTCGGCTGTGTGCAGTCCGGCATCCAGCAAGGTCACCAAACCGGGGTGGTTCAGCGTGGCCAGCAGCAGGGTTTCGGTGTGCTGCCGCCGGTACTCGTCATCGTCCGGCGTCGTCGGTGCAAACATCTTGACCGCCACGTCGCGGCCCAAAGATTCGTCCACGGCCCGGTACACGGACGCTGCCCCGCCGGTGCCTATAAGCTCCCGTGTCCTGTAGCGCCCGCCCAGGAATACCTCCATCAAGCCTCCACGCCCCAGGAATTTACTTTCATCGAGAATTGTACCGACCAAAAGCGCCGTTGGCGGCACCGAAAAATGCGCGAACGGTTAACCAGCGAGGAATTCGATGGCGGCGGTCTTGAACGCCCGGGAGGTCACGGCATTGGCATGCGTACGTGCGGGCAGCCACATCAGCTCCGCCGCGTCGGAGAGCGCAGCCAGCTCCGGTGCCGTGGCGGCCAGGTCGTCCTTGTCGCCGGCGACCAGGAGCACCGGCATCCTCGGCACGGCCTCGGTCGGGACGAAGGGTTCGGTCTTGATCGCCTCGATCATGGTCATCAGCGCGAAGATGTCGTTCGACGGCACCAGCTTGGCCATCCGCAAAAGCTCGGCGGTGTTGACGTCCTCAATGGGCGTCCCGTCCGCGAGGAAGCGCTGGGCGGCACGCAGGTCGAAGTCCGCCAACGGGTCGCTGCTGCCGGGTCCGCCGAGCACCATCCGCCGGACGAGTTCCGGCTGGGTGGCGCCGAACTCCCACGCCAGCCGCGCTCCCAGGGAGTAGCCGATCAGGTCAACCCCGGTGTCGGCGTCGTTCTCTTTCAGTGGACGGACCTTGGCGTCCTGGACCAACTGCAGCAGGTCGGCGCGGATCCGGCTGGGGGCGTAGGCATCCATTTCTTCGGGAGCGGCGCTTTCGCCGTGGCCGGGAAGGTCCACCGTGACCACGCGCCGGCCGGCCTGGGTCAGCGCCGTAATCCAACCGGCGTCCTCCCAGTTGAGTTTGCTGGAGGAAGCGAAACCGTGCAGCAGGATCACCGGGCGGCGCGGGCCATCGGTCCCTTCGGCGGCCTCGTGCACCTGGACGTGCAGGCGCGGATCGAGGCCTTCAACGGTGTGCTGCGGGGTGTTTCCCATGCTCAGTCCTCGTCGTCGAGCGCCGCCGTCAGGCGGACGCGGCGCTTGGGCGCTTCTTCCTTCGGTACGGTGCCCACAATACCGGCGGTGTCATCGGGAACCTCGAAAACGATCAACGGTTCGCCCACCTTGATGATGTCGCCGGGTTCCCCATGGATTTTCACCACTTTGCCCGCCTGCGGGGAGGGCAGTTCAACGGCGGACTTGGTGGTCTCCACCTCGACCAGCGGGTGGTTGCGCTCGACCTGCTCGCCCTCGGAGACGAGCCATTCCAGCACGGTTGCCTCGATCAGGCCCTCACCAAGATCCGGCAGGGGGAACGTAATTTCAGCCACGGCGATACTCCAATACTCGCTGGATCCCGAACAGGATGCGGTCAATGTTGGGTACGTACTCGTCTTCCAGGTCTCCCGAAGGGTACGGTACGTCGAATCCGGTCACGCGCTCAACAGGTGCCCGCAGGGTGTTGAAGCAGCGCTCGGTAATCAGCGCGGCCACTTCCGCACCCAGGCCGGAGGTCAGCGGTGCCTCGTGCACGACGACGGCGCGGCGCGTCTTGGCCACGGAAGCGGCCAGTCCTTCGGCATCGATTGGCTTCAGCCAGCGCAGGTCCAGCACCTCGATCTCAATGCCGTCCTCGGCGGCGAGCTCGGCGACCTGCAGGCAGCGGGCCACCATGGCGCCCCAGGCCACCAGGGTCAGGTGCTTGCCTTCGCGGACGATCCGCGAGCCTTCGGGGGAGTAGCCGTCCGGCTCGGGGGAGGTGTCCACCGGCCCCTTCTGCCAATAGCGGGACTTCGGCTCCATGAAGATCACCGGGTCGGGCCGCGTGGCCGCGTGCTTGAGCAGGTGGTACGCCTCATTCGGGCTGGACGGGGAGACCACCTTCAGGCCGGGTACGTGGGCGAACAGCGATTCCAGCGACTCGCCGTGGTGTTCGGGAGCGCGGATGCCGCCGAAGCTGGGTACCCGCAGCGTGATGGGCATCGGCATGGTGCCGCGGCTGCGGTAGTTCATTCGGCCCACCTGGCAGACAATCTGGTTGATCGCCGGGTAGGCGAACCCGTCGAACTGCACCTCGGGGATCGGGTGGTAGCCGGCCATGGCCAGGCCCACCGACATGCCGAGAATGCCGGATTCGGCCAGCGGGGTGTCGAAAACCCGAGCTTCGCCGAACGTCTTTTGCAGGCCATCGGTGATGCGGAAGACGCCGCCGAGCTGTCCGACGTCCTCGCCCAAAACCAGTGCCTTGGGGTTGTCCTCCAGCACCTCTGCCAGCGCGCGGTTCAGTGCCTGCTGCATGGAGAGCTGTTCGACGGCGGTGACGTGGCCGGGTTCCACCACGTCCGCGGATTCCTGCTGGGCGCTGGTTTCTGTGGTGTTGTCGAAGGCGGCTTCAAGGTCGCTCAGGGTCTTGTGCTCAGACATGCTCGGACTCCTCCCGCCAGGCGCGTGCCTGGGCCTTCAGCGCGTGTGTGGGTTCCTGGTAGACGAAATCGAACATCTCCGTGCCGGGACGGGAACCAAGTGCCGCCACGCCTTCCCGGATCTGTTCTTCTTCCGCCTTGGCGGCCGCGAGCACCTCGGCGAAGAAGTCCTCGCCGGCGATGCCGTCGGCTTCCAGCCGGGCCCGCATACGCAGCAGCGGATCCTCGCCGCCGTCGGCGCGTTCCTCGGCCAGGGTGCGGTAGCGGCCGGGGTCGTCGCTGGTGGAGTG
>NZ_JBNHGF010000132.1:0-6762 GCF_059091005.1 Arthrobacter sp. Y3223164 | reverse complement strand
CTGGACCTGGCGTTGAGCTGGGTGCTGCAGCGGCCCGCCGTCGGCACGGCCGTGGTGGGTCCCCGCACGCCCGCCCAGCTGGCAGAAATCTTGAAGGCGCCCTTGGACGCCCTGCCCGCCGCGATCGGCCAGGCGCTGGACGAGATTTCCACGCCGTAACGTTCCGTCCCGGGCGCGGCGGCGCCGGCCCGTCAACGCTTGATCGGGTCCGGGCGGCCTCGGGGGCGTGCTACTTTTCTTCGATCTCCAGATCGTCGTCGAAGGGGTCCACCACGTCGTCGGGTTCGTCCATGCCCTCGTCGTCCGACTCGTCGTAAATGACCAGCGGGGTCACTTCGCCGTAAGCATCGTAGAGCGCGTCCTCGTAGGTTTCGAACGATTCCATAATGGACGAGAAGGCCGCTTCCACGGCAGGATCGTCATCACCCCGGCGGCTGGAAGCGGCGGCCAGGTGCTCTTGCAGGGCGGAAACCAGTGACTCGAGTGCGACGCGCGGATCAATGCTCATGCTGTAGACGTTAGCCGCATTGTGGAGAATAAGTGAAGAGAACAGGAGGGCAATGAGAGAACAATTTCTGGGTGCCGCCGTCACCCGCGAACGCGACTACGCCCGGCAGTACGAATACCTGGTCCTGACCGTGAACAAAGACGAATCCGTCGGCGAGGCCCGCCGCGCGCTGACCGAGCACGCCGAGTACGGCAAGTGGGATCTGGTCCGGACCCGGCTGTACCTGGGCGGCGGCCGCAAGTACTGGCTCCGCCGCAGGGTACTGAAGGTCGAACGCACCGCCTGACCCCCGGCAGGCGGTGCGCGGCCCGCGTCAGTCTTCCAGCGGCCCCAGCCAGGCCGTTGCAACAGTGCTGTGCGCGGACTCGTCGTCCGAGGGGTGGTAGAGCCCGGCCAGCACGTCGCGGTACAGCCGCTCCAGTTCACCGCCGCGGAAGTACCCGCCGCCGCCGGAGACGCGTACGGCCTTCTCCACCACGTCCTTGGCGGTTTCGGTGGCCCTGATCTTGATGCCGGACAGTTTGGCGAACCAGAACCTGCCGTGGTCGGCCAGTGTATCCACGTCGCGGGCAATGGACGCCAGCTGCGGGTACAGCCCGTCCATGGCCAGGGCGGCGTCGGCCACCCGCCAGCGGATGTCCGGATCCTGCGCGTAGCTTTTGCCCGTTTTCAGCGAACGACGGCGGTGCACGGCTTCCACCGCGAGGTCCAGGGCCCGGGTGCCGATCCCCGCATAGACGGACGAGAGCAGGATTTCGAAGCACGCGAAGATGCCGAAGATCAACGGATCCGGGTTGGGTCCCACCGGCAGTTTCCGGAAGATCCGCTCCGGCGCGGCGACCGCGCCTTCCAGCACCGTGGTGTTGGACTGGCTGGCGCGCATGCCCAGCGTGTTCCAGTCGTCCTTGATCCGGTAGCCGGGCTTGTCCCGGTCGATGAACCCCCACACCAGCTGCGGTTCGGTGCCGGAATCGTCGCGGCCGAAGACACCGAGCCGCGTCCAGGCGGGCGAGAGGCTGGTGAACACTTTCGTGCCGGTGAACCCGTACCCGCCGTCCCCGCGGGGTGCGGCGACGGTGCGCGAATCGAAGAGGACCTGGTCGTTTCCGGCCTCGGAGACCCCGAACCCGAAGACTTCGCCGCGGCCGGCCTCGGCCAGGACGTAGTCCATGCTGTCGTCGCCACGGGCCTGGAGGACCCGCGCGACGCCGGTCCACACCAGGTGCATGTTGACGGCCAGCGCCGTGGCGGGTGCCGCGGTGGCCAGCCGCATCTGTGCCCTGGTTGCCTCCTCCAGCGTGTAGCCCAGGCCGCCGTCTTCCTCCGGGACGAACATTTTCAGGTAGCCCGCCTCGACGAGGTCGGCGAGGTCTTCGTGGAAGAAGCTGTTCGCTTCGTCGTAACCTGCGGCCCGGCCCCTGATGGTCTCAAGCAGGTCGTCCGGGAGCAGTTCTTCAACACTGGCGGGCATGCCGGTGGTCCTTTCGTCGTCGTTCCAAGTGGTCAGTAGGTGGTGAGCAGGCGCTGCAGGACGCGGGTGCCGAACTTCAGCGAGTCCACCGGCACCCGTTCGTCCACGCCGTGGAACATCCCGGTGAAGTCCAGGTCGTCGGGCAACCGCAGCGGAGCGAAGCCGTAGCCGGTGATGCCCAGCCGGGCCAGCGCCTTGTTGTCCGTGCCGCCGGAGAGCGTGTACGGGAGCACCACGGCGTCCGGATCCTCGTGCGCCAGCGAATCGATCATGGCGTCCACCAGGTTCCCGGCGAACGGCACCTCCAGCGACCTGTCCTGGTGCACGTAGCTGACCTGCACGTCGGGGCCCGCCAGTTCGCGGATGGTGGCCAGCACGAGCTCTTCCTGTCCGGGCAGTGTCCGGGCGTCGATCCGCGCCTCGGCCAGCCCGGGGATCACGTTTTCCTTGTAGCCGGCCTTCAACACCGTGGGGTTGGACGTGTTCTGCAGGGTGGCGCCGACGAAGCGGGCCAGGGTCCCCAGTTCCTTGAGCAGGATGTCCGGGTTGTCCGGGTCGAATTCGACGCCGGTCAGCTCGGTCACCCCGTCGAGGAACCGGCGGGTGGTGTCCGTCAGCTCGATCGGCCACTGGTGGGCCCCGATCCGGGCCACCGCCGCCGCCAGCGTGGTTACCGCGTTGTCCGTGTTGATCTGGGAACCGTGCCCGGCCCGGCCGGCGACTGCCAGCCGCAGCCACGCGATCCCCTTCTCCGCGGTCTGGAGCAGGTAGGCGCGGCGGCCGCCAATGGTGGCCGAGAAGCCGCCCACTTCCGAGATGGCCTCGGTGGCGCCGTCGAAAAGCTCGGGACGGTTCTCGACCGCCCAGCGCGCCCCGTAGGTGCCGCCGGCCTCTTCGTCGGCGAAGAACGCGAAGACGATGTCCCGGCGCGGCCGGGTGCCGCTGCGTGCCATGTGCCGCGCCACCGAGAGGATCATCGCGTCCATGTCCTTCATGTCCACGGCGCCCCGGCCCCAGATGAGGCCGTCCCGCTCCTCGCCGCTGAACGGATCCACCTGCCAGTCATCGGCTTGCGCCGGCACCACGTCCAGGTGGCCGTGCACGACCAGCGCCGGCGCCGAGGGGTCCGTGCCGGCCATCCTCGTGACCACCGACGTCCGGCCGGGCGCGGACTCGAACACGTCGGTGGCCAGTCCGGCTTCTTCCAGCAGTCCGGCCGCGTACTCGGCGGCCAGCCGCTCCCCCGGCCCCTCGTTGCCGCCGTAGTTGGAGGTGTCGATCCGGATCAGTTCCTGGCAGATCTCGGCCACTTCTTCGTGCGGGCTCGGTACAGTCATGAAGGCTCCTCGGAATCGATGTCTGTCCCCAGCCTAACGAGCGGGAGCGGTCGAAGGCAGCAGCTGTCCGCAGGAGGCGCCGCAGGTGGCGCCGCAGTTGGTACAGCCGGAGTCGGGCCCCGGTGCCGGCTCCGTCGCGCGCACGGAGGGCCCGATTCAACAGTTCGGGCAAAACATGTTAGAGTTTTTCTCGCTGCTTTCGACGGAATCGGTGCGCCTGAGGGCCTCTGGAGAACCGGCGAAAGTCCACCTGCGCGGGTGGCGGAATGGTAGACGCGCTAGCTTGAGGTGCTAGTCCTCTTATTGAGGGTGAGGGTTCGAGTCCCTTCCTGCGCACAGAGAAAGCCCCGGACTTCCGGGGCTTTTTTGTGCCCGCAGCGCGCGAAGAGCACAGGCGGCCCGGCGCAGCCACGGGTCCTCGTCTTCCGCCCACCGATCGAGGATTGCTTCCGCACGCATGCGGGACCGGCCGGTCAGCCCCTGGATCAAGGGACCGACGACGTCAATGGCGAGCGGGTCCGCCAAGGCCGCCAGGCGCGCGTCGCGCAGGAAGCCTTCCAGCCGGGTGAGGTCCGAGCTTCGCAAGAGGCGTTGGTTCGACTGCAGCAGCACCACGGCGGCCAGGCGCCGCTCGAAGACCGGCCGGGCCCACAGTTCGGAGCTGAGGGCGGTCACCTCGTCGTGCGAGAGCAGCCGGAACTTCCGCCCGGCGTCCCGGACCGTACCCCGGACCGCACCGACCGACGCACCGTAGTAGCGCAATCCGTCGCCCGCCTCGTTCTGCGCTTCCGCCCGTGCCCAGGAGGCTTCCCGCCGCAACGTGCGGTCGATAAATTCTGCCGCCTCGCTCATCCAGCAATTCTTTCATTCACTCACCGTCCCGGCCGCTACCCTCCTATCCGAATGCCCGATCGTTGCCGGCTTCTTCCTGGCCGGGCGCCCGTTCGTGACCGGCTTCTTCCTGGCCGGTGTAGGTGCGCAGCAGGTCTTTCGCGCCCTCGGCCGCCTGCCCTTCCTGATCCAGCGTCCGCTGCATGGTTTCCGCGTTCTCCCGGCCGGCCGGGAACGGCGGGAGCAGCGGAACGTCGGGATCGGTGAGCACCTCGATAAGATACGGCCGGTCGGCGGCCAGCGCCTCGTCCCATACGGCCCCGAGCTGCTCGGGGTCCTCGACCCGTTTCCCGTGCAGTCCGAGCAACCGTGCGTAGCCCGCGTAGTCGACATCGGGCAGGGCCTGGCTGTCGGCAAACCGCGGCTCGGCCTCCATCTCCCGCTGTTCCCAGGTCACTTCGGCGAGTTCCCGGTTGTTCAGGACGCACACCACAAAACGAGGGTCCATCCACCGCTGCCAGAGTCGGCCGACGGTAATCAGTTCGGCCAGGCCGCTCATCTGCATGGCCCCGTCTCCCGTGAGGGCAACAACCACCCGTTCCGGGGCGGCCAGCTTGGCGGCGATGCCGTACGGTATCGAACAGCCCATGCTTGCCAGGGTGCTGGAGAGGTGCGCCTGGGCCCCTGCCGGCAGCCGCAGCTGCCGGGCATACCAGTAGACGGAACTGCCGACATCGACGGCGAGCAGGCCGTCCGGCGGGAATCGTTCGCTCAGCTCAAAGGCCACCCGTTCGGGGTTGACCGGTTGCGCCGGCGTCATGGCCCGCTGCCGCGACAGCTCGCGAGACTGCCGCACCCAGCCTTCCACCTGCTCGCGCCACCCGCCGCCTGCGCGGTCCTCAAGCAGCGGCAGCAGCGCCGCCAGGGTGGTGGCGGCGTCGCCGGTGAGCGCCGCCTCGACCGGATAGCGGTTGCCGATGGCACTGGCGTCATTGTCGATCTGCACCGCTCGGGCAGCACCGGGCGGCGGGTAGAACTCAGTCCAGGGGTCATTGGAGCCCACGATCAGCAAGGTGTCGCAGTGTCCCAGCAGTTGGCCGCTGGCGGCGGTACCCAGATGCCCCATGGTTCCGGCCGCGAAGGGCAGCGACTCGTCCACATAGGGTTTGCCCAGCAGGCTGGTGGCAATGCCGGCCCCGAGCTTCTCCGCCACCGCAACCACCTGCCCGCGGGCATCCCGCGCTCCCTGTCCTACCAGCAGGGCAACCCGCTGCCCGGCGTTGAGCACGTCCGCGGCCGCGCGCAGGTCGTCCGGGTCCGGGACCACGTGCGGGGCACGCCAGATCGGCGCGGTGGTCACCACGCCATGGGTGTGCTCAAGTTCGGGGGCGGGAAGTTTCTGGATGTCGTGCGGAATGATCACCACGGCCGGGCCGCGGCCGCTCAGGGCCGCCTTGAAGGCGCGGTCCAGCACCAGCGGAACCTGCTCAGGGGTGCTCACCTGCTGCCGGAAGGTGGCCACGTCCTTCGTCAGGTTGGCCAGGTCCACTTCCTGCATGTACCCGGAGCCGAGCGCGGTGCGCGACTGCTGCCCGACGATGGCCACTACCGGGACGCTGTCGAGTTTGGCGTCGTACAGGCCGTTGAGCAGGTGCACGGCTCCGGGACCCTGGGTGGCCGTGACCACCCCCACCCCGCGCGTGTACTTGGCGTGCCCCACCGCCATGAAGGCGGCATTTTCCTCGTGCCGGGCCTGGACGAATTCGACCGTCCCCGCGCGCCGCAGCGCGCCCATGAACGTGTTGATGCCGTCCCCGCTGTAGCCAAAAATCCGCGACACCTGCCACGCGCGAAGCCGATCGACAATAAGGTCTGCAACGAGCCGCTGGGCCATATCCACTCCACTCGCAATTCTCAGGGTGCTTACTGTTTAACATCCCTATCATCCGCTGCCTCCGTTTTGAACCGTCCCTGAGCCGCCCCGCGGCCGGCATGCAAAGATGGCGGCATGGAACTGGACGGAGAACTGGCGGCCCATCCCGTCAGTCAGGGCGCAGTGGATCAGCGGGACATCGACCTGTACCGCACTCTCAGCGCCGACATTGCCGCGGGCGTCGCGGTGGTGTCGACGCGGTGGCGGAACCGGGACTACGCGGCGACCGTCAGCGGTTATCTCTCGGTGTCCTACGATCCGCCCACCATGCTGATCAGCCTCTTCGAGGAGTCGAGGATTTGCGACGCCGTGGCCAACTCGGGGACCTGGGCCTTGAGCCTGCTGGCCTCGCAGCACCAGGGCACGGCGAACTGGCTGGCGAGCCCGGGCAATCCGGTGGAAGGCCTGCTCAACCAGGTCTCGTACCGGCGCGGCCCGGCCACCGGTGCTGCGGTGATCGGCGGAGCCCCCGCGTGGTTCGAGCTGAGGACGACGGCGGTGCATCCGGCGGCGACCCACGTGCTGATCGTCGGCGAGGTGCTGGCCATGGGCCGGGACGCTGCCGGTTCGGAAAGCGCCGATCCGCTCATCCACTTCGGCTCCTCCTACCGGCGCTTGGGCCGCTAAAAGCGCCGGGCCACGGCCCGAGCCGGCGAGGCCGGAGTTGGTCAGGGCAGCGCCG
>NZ_JBNHGF010000131.1:0-6879 GCF_059091005.1 Arthrobacter sp. Y3223164 | reverse complement strand
CCGCGCCCCCGCGGCCCGCCGCTCGCGCCCGTCGCAAGCGGTGCCGAGTGCCCGCCTGCTATCCGCCGGTGGGGGCGGAGGGGGGAACGAATCCGTCCTGTCCGGGTTCGTTCTCGTGCTCCGGGTCCTCACTCTGGCGGTATTCGCCGTCCGGGCTCAGGCCCGGTACCCGCTGCCCCGCATTGAGCAGGCTGGACGTGAAGTGCTCGCCGTCGAACGTGGCGGCAGAGTCGTTCTCCGGTTCGGGGGCGCCGATGTCGTCGCGCAGATGCTCGTCGTCGGGCAGTTTGTCCTCATCGCGTGGCTGGCTCATGGGTCGGTCAGCTTTCGTGCCGGAAACCGAGCTTGATGGTCACCTGCCAGTCGGCGACCCTGCCTTCGTTAAGGTGGCCGCGAACGGACTTCACTTCGAACCAGTCGAGGTTGCGCAGTGTCTTGGAGGCCTCGTTGATGGCGTTGGAGACCGCGGCATCGATCCCGTCGGGCGACGTACCCACAATCTCCGTGACGTTGTAGACGTGGTTGGCCATGCTTTCCTCCTCGAGAACGTCCCGGGCCGGGCGCCGCGGGAGAGATGGCTGCAACGCTAGCCTCCGATGTCCCCGCGGTCTAGGGCACGGCGGCCCGGAGCACGCCGCCCTCGCCTCCAGGCGGACGCCATGCCCGGCGGTCAGCCGAGCTTGGACGGCCTGACGCCCTCGTCTTCCACGGAATCCACGGGCTCAGTGTGGCGCCAGCGGGCCACCGCACTCATGCCATGGAAAATCAGCAGTGCCGCTGCCGAACCCAGCGCGATGCCTTCAAACTGCAGCTCCCCTATGGCCCACTTGAAATTGGCGATGCCGATCACCAGGGCCACCCCTGCCACGGAGAGGTTGATGGGGTTGGCGAAGTTCACTCGGTTCTGGACCCAGATCCGCACCCCCAGGATGCCGATCATGCCGTAGAGCACGACGCCGGCGCCGCCCAGGACGCCGACCGGAACGGTGGCGATGGCGGCACCGAACTTCGGGAGCAAGCTCAACAGGATGGCGACAATGCCGGCCACCCAGTATGCGGCGGTGGAGTAGACCTTGGAGGCCGCCATCACGCCGATGTTCTCGGCGTAGGTGGTGGTGCCGGAGCCGCCGCCGCTGCCGGCCAGCACGGTGGCCAGGCCGTCTGCCATCAACGCGCGGCCGGTGACGGGGTCAAGATCCTGCCCGGTCATCGCGGACACGGACTTCACATGGCCGATGTTTTCTGCCACCAGGACCAACACGACGGGGAGGAACAGCCCGATCAGGGAGATGTGGAATTCCGGCGCGTGGAATTCGGGCAAACCGATCCAGGCAGCGTCATTGATCTTGGAGAAATCCACCTCCCCCCGCAGGATGGCCACCACGTAGCCGACCAGCACGCCTAGCAGGATGGACAACCGGCCCAGCAGCCCGCGGAACAACACCGTGACGAGCAGGATCGCGACGACGGTGACCAGCGCCGTCACGGGCCCCTTCTCGAAGTTCTGCTTGGCGGCCGGCGCCAGGTTGAGCCCGATCAGGGCAACAATGGCGCCGGTGACCACCGGCGGCATCACCACGTTGATCCAGCGCGTGCCGGCCTTGTGCACCAGCGCGCCGACCAGGAAGAGCAAGGCGCCGGCCATGATGAGGCCGCCGAGCGCTCCGCCCATTCCGTGCTGGTTCATGGCGGCGCCGATCGGGGCGATGAAAGCGAAGCTGGAGCCCAGGTAACTGGGGACCCTGCCTGCCGTGATGATCAAAAACAGAATGGTGCCCACGCCGGAGAACAGCAGCGTGGTCGACGGCGGGAACCCGGTCAGCAGCGGGACCAAAAAGGTGGCGCCGAACATGGCGACCACGTGCTGGGCCCCGACACCCATGGTGCGCGGCCAGGTGAGCCGCTCCTGGGGTCCGACTACCGTGCCTGGTGAAATGTTCTTGCCGTCGCCATGCAGGGCCCAACGGAACGGGGAAGATTTTGCAGGCGTGCTCATGGTGGGCCTCTTCGGGGGAGTCAGCGGGAAAATGTCCGGGGGACATCCTACCGCCGGAACGGCGTGCCGACTCGCCCGACCGGTCGCGGAGGCCGGGCGGGAACGGCCCGGCCTCCGTTGTCAGGCGTTGATCAGGCGATGACGGCGTCCACGATTGCCTTGGCCTCTGCCTGCACCTGCAGCAGATGATCCTGGCCGCGGAAGGATTCGGCGTAGATCTTGTAGACGTCTTCCGTGCCGGAGGGCCGGGCCGCGAACCACGCGTTGTCGGTCGTGACCTTCAGCCCGCCGATCGGGGCGCCGTTGCCGGGCGCTTCGGTCAGCTTGGCGGTAATCGCCTCGCCGGCCAGTTCGGTGGCGGCCACGTCGGCGGCGGAGAGTTTAGCCAGCGCGGCTTTCTGCTCCCGGGTAGCCGCCGCGTCGATGCGTGCGTAGGACGGCGCCCCGAACTTCTCGGTCAGCCCCGCATAGAGTTCCGACGGCGAGTTTCCGGTCACCGCCACGATTTCGGAGGCCAGCAGCGCCAGCAGGATGCCGTCCTTGTCCGTGGACCACGGCTTGCCGTCGAACCGCACGAAGGAGGCGCCGGCCGACTCCTCGCCGCCGAAGACCCCTTCGCCGGAGAGCAGCCCGGGCACGAACCATTTGAAGCCCACGGGAACCTCCACCAGCTGCCGGCCCAAGTTGGCCGCTACCCGGTCGATCATCGAGGAGGACACCAGCGTCTTGCCCACGGACGCGCCGGCCGGCCAGTCCGGCCGGTGCCTGTAGAGATAGTCGATGGCCACGGCAAGGTAGTGGTTCGGGTTCATCAGCCCGGCATCAGGGGTCACGATTCCATGCCGGTCCGCGTCGGCGTCGTTGCCGGTGGCGATGTCGAAGTCGGCGCCGCCGCCGCGAACGGCGTTGATCAGCGAGGCCATCGCCGACGGCGACGAGCAGTCCATCCGGATCTTCTCGTCCCAGTCCAGGGTCATGAACGCCCATTGCGGGTCCACCGCCGGATTGACCACGGTCAGGTCCAGCCGGTGCCGCTCGGCGATGGCGGCCCAGTAGTCCACCGAGGCCCCGCCCATCGGGTCGGCACCGATCCGCACGCCGGCGGAACGGATGGCGTCCAGGTCCAGCACCTTCGGCAGGTCGTCCACGTACGCGGCCAGGAAATCGTACGTACCGATGGACCCGGAGAACCGGGCCTGTCCCAGCGTGATCCGCTTGACGCCGCGCAGGCCCGCCTCCAGCAGTTCGTTGGCGCGGGCGGCAATCCACCCGGTGGCATCCGAGTCGGCCGGGCCGCCGTGCGGCGGGTTGTACTTGAAGCCACCGTCGCCGGGCGGGTTGTGCGAGGGGGTGATCACGATGCCGTCGGCCCGGGCATCCGGATGGGCCGCGTTATGTGTGAGGATTGCGTGGCTGACCGCCGGCGTCGGGGTCCACCCGGTCCGGGAATCGACCAGCACTGCCACACCGTTTCCGGCCAGCACCTCGAGGGCGGTGTCCTGGGCCGGATCCGAGAGGGAATGCGTGTCTTTGCCGACGAACAGCGGTCCGGCGATGCCCTGCCCGGCGCGGTACTCCACGATCGCCTGCGTGATGGCGGCGATGTGGTCCTCATTGAAGGATGCCTTCAGGCTGGAGCCGCGGTGCCCGGAGGTGCCGAAAACCACGCGCTGGGACGGGTCGGCCGGATCCGGCTTGACGTTGAAGTACGCGTCGCGGAGCGCGGTCAGGTCAACAAGGTCGCTGGGAAGGGCCACTGTGCCCGCACGGTTTGCCATCCCTCCAGCATGCCAAAAAACTACCGATCCGTGGCGATCGGGTGGCGGATCCGACCCGATGGCTCCCGATCTTCCCGCGCGCCTAGACTGGTAGGCAGCACCGAAGCTGCGCAGCAGCGAATCAATTTCAGGGGGAATCAACAGTATGTCCGGCACGGAGAACAGGCCGCCCTTCAACGACCCGAAGCATCCGGGGTGGTACACCGATCCCAATGCGGGCCAGGCCTTGCCGCAGCCGCCGTCGCTGCCCGAAGCGGGGAATCCGTACTCCTACCAGCCCGGCCCCGGCGCGCAGCCGTATACCGGGCAGCAGCCGTACGGCGGACCGGACTACAACCAGCCGATGTACTACACGCCGCAGGCCGAGCCGAAGGGGCTGAGCATCGCGGCGCTGGTGCTGGGCATCGTCTCCGTGGTCACGTTCGGCTTCATGCTGGTCCCGCAGGTCCTGGCCATCGTGTTCGGCCACATCGCGCTGGGGAAGGAACCGGCCGGCCGCAGCATGGCGCTGGCCGGCCTGATCATGGGCTACGCGGTCACCGGCATCTGGTGCCTGCTGATCTTCATCGGCGTCCTCGCCGGGGCGTAGGTCCGGCCGGCGCCTCGTTACGTCGCTGGTCGGCTTCACCCGTTTCCCCCGTCGACTATTCAGCTCCTGCCCTGCTGAGTGCTCAGAAGGGGCCGGAGCTGAAAAGTGGATGAGGAAAAGGCCCCTCACGACGGCGATGCCCGGGCGGGAGTGAATCTCCGCCCGGGCATCGCCGTCGTCGTTAAGGTTCCGTCCTAGCGGATGCCGCCCATCAGTTTCTTCAGGGACGGCACGGCCGCGGCCAGACCGACGCCGAGGATGATCGCCGTCACCCCGATGAAGCCGAAGTACGGGGCTTCGTTGGCCGGGTCGTAGTAGCCGGCCAGGATGCCCGCCAGCGTGGTGCCCAGCGAGATGGAGAGCAGGAACAGCGCCACCATCTGGGTCTGGAAGGCCTTCGGCGCCAGCTTAGTGGACACCGAGGAGCCGGTCGGGGAGAGGAACAGTTCCGCCATGGTGAACAGGAACAGGATGCCGACCATGGCCAGCAGCGGGGTGGAGTTTGCGCCGCCGCCGGTGAGCGGGATGAACGCCAGGAACGCCAGGCCCATCACGACCAGGCCCAGGGCGAACTTCAGCGGCGAGCTGGGCTGCTTGGGGCCGAGCTTGGTCCACAGGGCAGCGAAGATGCCGGCGAAGATGATGATGAACACCGGGTTGATGGACTGCACCCAGCTGGCCGGCATTTCCCAGCCGCCCAGCGTGCGGTCCAGTTGCTTGTCCGCGTACAGGGCCACCACGGTGAACTGCTGCTGGAACAGCGCCCAGAACGCGGCGGAGGCGATGAACAGCGGGATGAAGGCATAGACGCGCTTGCGCTCCACGGCGTCGACCTGCTTGCTGGAGAGGATCACCACGAAGTAGACCACGGCGGCGATGATCGCCAGCCAGGCCATGATCGGGGCCAGGTTCGAGGCGGTCACCAAGCCGAAGGCCACCAGCAGCACCATGACGACGACGGCGGCCACGGCCGCGGCGGCGACCTTGCCGTAGTTGCCCCGCGGCAGCGGGTTGGCCACATGGTGCGCGGCCTCGGGCAGATTCTTGCGGGTCAGGGCGTACTGAGTCAGGCCGATGGCCATGCCCAGCGCCGCCAGGCCGAAGCCGTAGTGGAAACCGAGCTGCACCTGGGCCAAGCCGGTGAGCAGCGGGCCGAAGAGGCCGCCGATGTTCACGCCCATGTAGAAGATGGAGAAGCCGGCGTCGCGGCGGTCGTCCTTCAGGCTGTAGAGCGAGCCGACCAGCGAGCTGGCGGTGGCCTTGAGGCCGCCGGAGCCGATGGCCACCAGGATCAGGCCGATGGCCAGCCCCACGCCGCCGGGGATCAGGGCCAGCGCGATGTGGCCCAGCATGACCATGATGCCGGTGTAGAAGAGGACCTTCTCGGACCCGAGGATGCGGTCGGCCACCCATGCGCCGAGGATCGAGGAGAGGTACACGCCGCCGCCGTAGGCGCCCACCAAACCGGTGGCAATTCCCTCGTCGATCCCCAGGCCGCCCTCGGCGACCGAGTAGTACATGTAGTAGAGCAGGATGCCCTGCATGCCGTAGAAGGAGAAACGCTCCCAGAGTTCTACGGAGAAAAGATTCGCCAGCATCCGTGGATGCCCGAAGAAGGTTTTGCCGGTTTGGGTGGACTGTTTTGTTGTTTCCGGCTGCGGATTCCCGGACTGCACGGTATTGCTCACGGTGTTCTATTCTGACAGTCCCCTACATGAAATGTCATATTCTGCGCCCGTGGCCGGGCGGCGTGTTAATGCAAATCCGCAGGTCAGGCCGGGGTTGCAGGATTCATCGCACGCCCTCCAGCTGCGCGGCGGCGGCCAGCAGCATGGCCTCCGATCCGGGCTTGCCGATCAGCTGGACGCCCATGGACAGGCCCTCCTCGGTGGTGCTGACGGGAACGGCGATCGCGGGCAGCCCGCACACGTTGACCAACGAGGTGTACGGCGAATACTGGCACTGGCGCATGTAGTCCACGTCTGCGCTGTTGGAGGTGTACCAGCCAACCGGCCGGGGGGTCTGGGCCAGCGCGGGCGTCAGAACCAGGTCGTACCGGCCGAACTGTGCCCGGGTGTCGTCCTGGAAACGCGCCAGCGTGGCCAAGGCGTCCGGCAGCGCCTCCGGCCCGCGCTTCAGGGCGCGGCGGCGGAAGGAACGGGTGAGCGGCATGAGCTGCGGTTCGTGGCCGGCCTCCAGCTCCAGCCGGGCCAGGCCGGAGGTCCAGACCGTGGCAAACGCCTCCGGGTAGCGGTTGTCGTAGCGGATCTCCGCTTCGTCGAGCGCGTGGCCCATCCCCAGCAGCAGCTCCACCGCGGTATCCAACGCCTCGCGCGCCTCCGGCTCCAGCGACAGCGGGTAGGCGGACTCGAACGGAGAGTCGGTGCTGATGCCGATCCGAAAGCGCCCTTCGGCGCGAAGCGCGGCGGCCAGGAATCCGGGTTCCCCCGGGAAGGCCGCGCGGGCCAGCTGCTCGTCCGCCATGGCGTCCATCAGCAGCCCGGCATCGGCCGCCG
>NZ_JBNHGF010000130.1:0-6882 GCF_059091005.1 Arthrobacter sp. Y3223164 | reverse complement strand
GCGGCCAGGCCGCCTGCCGCCAGCCAGGGACCGGCCACGATGACCGGGTCGAGCCACTGGTGGCTCAGGTCGGCACGCTTCGCCCCGGTCCGGGAGGCCAGCCCGTGATGGCTGAACTCGCTGCGCACACCGGATTCGGTGACGGGATTGTCCGGACGCAGGGTCGCGAAGGAGCGGAGGTGGCTTTCCCAGGCGTCGACCCGGTCGGCGGCCAGCAGGATCACCCAGTGGGCCGCCCGCGCCTCGCTGTACTTCCGGTAGGAGTACCGCCGCAGGGCGCCCGAGAGTCCCTTGGGCGGCGTCGACGTGCCGAAGACGGGCGTCAGCATGCGGTGCTCAAGGGATCGCTCGCGCGGCCATTTCTCCTCCTGGCGGTCGGGAAAGTCCCAGTGTGCGCCGGTGGCTCCGGGATCGAAGCGTTCCTTCGGCACGGCCGGACGGTCCTTCGGATCCAGGTCGGCACCCCAGCCCGGGATCCGGGCGCGGAGTTCTTCGCTGGTATGCCTGCGCTCGGGTTTTTCGGCTCTGTAGGGCATCGGGGGTCTCCTAGCCGGCATCGGGCACGATGAGCGGCTTGATGCAGCCATCGAGTTTCGACGAGAAAATGTGATAACCGTCGGAGATATGCTCCAGCGGTATGCGGTGGGTAACGATGTCGTTGGGTTTCAGGTAACCGTTGCGGATGTGCTCGAACAGCCGCGGCCACTGGCGCTTGACCGGGCATTGGTTCATCCGCAGCGTCAACCCTTTGTTCAGGGCGTCCCCGAACTTCACCGCGCTGAACATCGGCCCGTAGGCGCCCATCACGGAAATAGTCCCGCCCTTGCGGACCGAATCGATGGCCCAGTTCAGGGCGACGGGCGAGCCGCCCTGCAGCTTGAACTTGGCGGAGGTGAGGTGCTGGGTCAGGTTGCCGTCCGCCTCGGCGCCCACGGCGTCGATCGCCACGTCCGCCCCCAGATCATCCGTCACCTTCTTCAGGTGCACCACGATGTCGTCATGCTCGACGAAGTTGTAGGTTTCCGCATGCGCGAAGGAACGGGCCATCTCCAGCCGGTACTCCAGGTGGTCGATGACGATCACGCGCCCTGCTCCCATGAGCCAGGCGGACTTTGCGGCAAACAACCCCACCGGTCCGGCCCCGAACACCACCACGGTGTCGCCTTCGACGATGTCGCCCAACTGCGCCCCGAAGTAGCCGGTGGGCAGGGCGTCGGTGAGCATCACGGCGTCCTCGTCATCCATCCAGTCCGGGATCGGGGCGGGGCCGACGTCGGCGAAGGGCACCCGGACGTATTCGGCCTGGCCGCCGTCGTAGCCTCCGCAGGTGTGGGAGTAGCCGTAGATGGCGCCCACCGCCGTGGCATTCGGATTCACGTTGTGGCAGTTGGAGTACAGGCCCCGCGCGCAGAAGTAACAGGAACCGCAGTACACGTTGAACGGCACCATGACCCGGTCGCCAGGTGCGAGGTTCCGGACCGACGGACCCACCTCGTGGACCACGCCGATGAACTCGTGGCCGAACGTCATCCCGACCCGGGTATCGGGCATCATGCCGTGGTAAAGGTGCAGGTCCGAGCCGCAGATACCGGCCAGCGTCACCCGGACTATGGCATCGTTGGGGTGTTCAATGGCGGGAATGTCTTTTTCTTCTACCCGGGTCTTGTAGGGCCCGCGGTACACCATGGCTCTCATCGGTGCCTCCTGGGGGAAGCGGATAGTCGAGTGCCCGCAAGCTTCACACGCCCGGCAAGCAACGGTCAAGGCCCCCAGGCGTCCGGGAGGCCCGCGCCCGGGAGACCGTGCTGCCGGGGACGGGCGTGGCCGGTCCTAGGCGCCGTCTTCCGGGTCCCGCGGGGAGGCCGGTTCCTTGTCCCCGTCTTCCGCCCGGTCCTCGGGCCCGCGGTCGACGTCCGGTTCGATGGCGGCAGCCAGGCCGGCCGAGCCGGCGTGCGGCGGCGCGTCGGAATCCTGCTCCGGATCCGGGGCGTCCGCCTGGTACAGCGCCTCGTCGTCAGCGTGCTTGTCCCCGGCCATGCCCAGCCCTTTCCCGCATCCGGCTCTGTATTCCCTGGGGCAGAGCCTACGCCTGTTCGGGACCAAACGGGACCGGTTTCCGGCTCTCAGTTGCTCCCGCGAAGCTGGCTGACCACGTCGAGGACGACGGCGCGCAGGTCGCCGCCGTGTTCCGCGGCAACCCTGCGCTGGCGCTGGTAGCCGGCGCCGGCTTCGAGGATCTTCTCCACGTCTGCCAGTTCGTCGCTGCAGCCAAGCTTTCGGGCGACCGGTTCCAGCCGGTTCAGCACGTGTTCGCGCAGGTGCTCCGTGACCGGCATTTCCTTGCCGGCGGCGTTGAGGATGATGATGGCGTCCATGCCGTAGCGGGCGGCACGCCACTTGTTCTCCTGCACGTGCCACGGCGGCATGGTGGGGATCGCCCAGCCGTTGTCCAGGGCGGTGGAGAACTCGTCCACCAGGCATTGCGTCAGCGCGGCCACGGCCCCGACGTCCTGCAGGGTGGACAGCCCGTCGCACACCCGCATCTCGATGGTGCCCAGCGCGGGAACCGGCCGGATGTCCCAGCGGATCTCGCTGATCGTGTCGATCACCCCGGTGGTGAACATGTCCTCGACGTAATCCTCGTACACCGCCCAGCTGGGGAACTGGAACGGCAGCCCCGCGGTGGGCAGCTGCTGGAACATCAGCGCGCGCTGCGAGGCGTAGCCGGTGTCCTCTCCCGCCCAGAAGGGGGAGGAGGCGGAGATCGCCTGGAAGTGCGGGAAATAGTTGACGAGCCCGTCCAACACCGGCAGGGCCTTGTCCCGGTGGTCCAGGCCCACGTGCACGTGCACGCCGTAAATCACCATCTGGTGCCCCCACCACTGGGTACGGTCGATCAGCTTGGCGTACCGTTCCTTGTCGGTGACCGGCTGCAACCGCGGCGCGGCAAACGGATGGCTGCCCGCGCAGAAAAGCTCCACCCCCATCGGGTCGGTGACGTCGCGGACGGCCGCCAGGGCGCTGCTCAGGTCCGCTTTGGCCTCGCGGACGGTGTTGCAGACGCCGGTGACCAGCTCCACGGTGTTCAGCAGCAGCTCTTGCTTCACGTGCGGGTGCTCGTCATCGTCCCGCAGCTCCGGATGCCCGGCGCGGACGGCGTCCAGCACCTGCTCGGCCACCGAGACCAGTTCGCCGGTCTGGGCATCCACCAGCGCCAGCTCCCACTCAACCCCGAGGGAGGATTGGGCGGACCGTGCGAAATCGATGTACAAACGTTGCTCCGTCTTTGGCTGGACCGGCTGCCGCCGGAGGTATGCGTCTGCTGGGGCCGCGGGGCCAGACACAGCTTGATTCTAGTGCGTCAGGGCCTGGCGCTGCGCTCGCGGCTGCGGGCGCCGGCGGCGGGAACGGGCTCGACGACGATGGCGATCCGGTCCTCGCCGACCCTCGTCAGCACCAGGGTCGCCTTGTTCGGCCCCTTGCCGGAACCGGTCAACAGGGTCTTGCGCAGCTCGTCCGGTGCAACCGACGTGCCGCGCTTCTTGATCTCCAGCGTGCCGATCCGGCTCGCCTTCACCCAGGCCTTGAGCTTCTTGACGTTGTACGGCTTGACCTCCAGCACCCGGTACGCCCGGGCGAACGGCGATGGCTGCTGGGTGGTGGTTTCCACCAGGCGCAACTCCCGGCGCTCGATCCCGGCGGCAATCTCCTTGAGCGCGGGCAGGTCGTAGACGTCCTGGAGGCATTCGCGCACCGTCTCGAGGATGATCGGGAACGTCGGGTACTTGCGCGCCACATCCAGCAGCTGGGCGGAGCGTTGGCGCTGCTGCCAGAGCGGGCTGCGCTTGCCCGGATTCTTGCGCGGCAGGAGCAGGGCGCGGGCGGCGCATTCGCGGAAGCGGGAGGCGAAGAGCGCGGAACCGCCCACCTCCGCGGTGACGATCTGGTCCAGTTCCTCGGGGTCGAAGAGGAACAATTCGGCGCCGGGCGGCTCTTCTTCCATCATGGGCACGCGCAGCACGATTCCGTCGTCGGCGGCCATGGCGGAACCGTCCAGCCCGTACCTCTGATGCAGCCGGGCGCCGACCGCCAGCGCCCAGGGCGCGTGGACGGGCATGCCGAACGGGCTGTGCAGCACCACACGCCAGTCGCCGAGCTCGTCGTGGAAGCGCTCCACCACCAGGGTGCGGTCGCTGGGAACATCGTTGGTGGCCTGCTGCTGCTCGGCCAGGTAGGCCAGCAGGTTCCCCGCTGCCCAATCGTCCAGCCCGGCGGCGGCCAGCCGCTCGCGTGCCGGCTCCTCGGCCGTGCCGGACACTTCCCGGACGAAGCGGCCCAGCGCCCGCCCGAGCTCCACCGGCCTGCCCAGTGAATCGCCCTTCCAGAACGGCAGCTTGCCCGGCTGCCCGAAAGCGGGGGAGACGAGGACGCAGTCGTGGGTGATGTCTTCGATCCGCCAGCTGGTGGCGCCCAGCGCGAAGACGTCGCCCACGCGGGATTCGTAGACCATTTCTTCGTCCAGCTCGCCCACCCGGCGGCCGCCGCTGTTCTTCGCGTCCTCGGAGCCCACCAGGTAGACGCCGAACAGTCCGCGGTCCGGGATGGTTCCGCCGGAGGTCACGGCCAGCCGCTGCGCGCCGGGCCGGCCGGTGATGGTCCCGGCGACCCGGTCCCAAACGATCCGCGGGCGCAGTTCAGCGAATTCGTCGCTGGGGTAGCGCCCGGCCAGCAGGTCCAGGGTGGCCTCGTAGGCGGAACGCGGCAGCGTGGCGAAGGGCGCGGACCTGCGCACGACGTCGAACCATTCCTCCACGTCGACGGCGCCGAGGGCGGTGGCGGCCACGGTCTGCTGGGCGAGGATGTCCAGGGGATTGGCGGGGATATACAGGGGCTCGATGCGGCCGGCAAGCATCCGCTCGACGGTCACCGTGGTATTGACCAGGTCCTGGCGATGCTTGGGAAACAGCACGCCGTGGGAGACCTCGCCGACCTGGTGCCCGGCACGTCCTACCCGCTGCAGGCCGCTGGCCACGGACTGCGGGGATTCCACCTGCACCACCAGGTCCACGGCACCCATGTCGATGCCCAGCTCCAGGCTCGAGGTCGCGACCACGCAGCGCAGACGTCCGGACTTCAGGTCGTCCTCGATCTGCGCGCGCGCCTCCTTGCTGACCGAGCCGTGGTGGGCTCGGGCGAGGACGGCATCCGCGCCGGAGGCCGAACCGGCCTGGGCCATGATCTGGGCCGGCGGCTTGGTCTGCGTGCGGGAACCGGAACCGGAAGCTGAACCCGAACCGGAACCGGAACCCGAGCCGGGCCCCGGACCGGGAGCGTTCTCGGCAGCGTCGTCATGGGCGGCGGCGGTGCCCCAGACGTCCTCGCCGGACAGCGGGAGGGACTCGCGTTCGGTCCAGATTTCGTTGAACCGGGCGGTGAGCCTCTCCGCCAACCGGCGCGAGTTGGCGAAGACGATGGTGGACCGGTTTTCGGCGATCAAGTCCACGATCTTCTCTTCGACGTGCGGCCAGATGGACGCGGGCTGCGCGCCGGCGCCCAGTTCCTCCTGGCTGGGCGAGGCCAGCGCGGTCATGTCCTCCACCGGCACCGTGACCGTCAGGTCCCATGACTTCCGGGCGGGAGGGGCGACAATCTCCACCGGGGAATTGCCGCCCAGGAACCGGGCCACGGTATCCAGCGGCTCGACGGTCGCGGAGAGGCCGATCCGCTGGGCGGGCCGCTGCAGCAGGGCGTCCAGCCGTTCCAGGGTGACAGCCAGGTGGGCGCCGCGTTTGGTCCCGGCCACGGCGTGGACTTCATCGATGATCACGGTGTCCACCGACGCCAGGGTTTCCCGCGCCCTGGAGGTCAGCATCAGGAACAACGATTCCGGCGTGGTGATCAGGATGTCCGGCGGGTGGGTGAGCAACCGGCGCCGTTCATTGGGCGGGGTGTCACCGGAACGGACGCCGACGGTGATGGACGGGGCGGGCAGGTCAAGCCGTTTGGCGGTCTGGGTGATGCCGATCAGCGGCGCGCGCAGGTTCCGCTCCACGTCCACACCCAGCGCCTTGAGCGGCGAGATGTACAGCACCCGGGTGCCGCCGGACTCCTCGCGGGCGGCGCGTCCCCGTTTGGGCGCCGCTTCCGGCACAGCGGCGGGAGGTTCGGCCTGCGTCTGTGCCCGGGAGATGAACGTGTCCAGCGCCCAGAGGAAGGCCGCCAGGGTCTTGCCGGAACCCGTGGGCGCCACCACCAGGGCATGGGAGCCGGCGGAAATGGCGTTCCACGCACCGGCCTGTGCGTTGGTGGGCGCGGCGAAGGCGCCGGCGAACCACTCGCGGGTGGCCGGGCTGAAGCGTTCGAGCACAGACGTCGTCATACCGATGTCTTGAGCCTAGCGGCCGGCACCGACGCTGTGCAGTTCCCGGTGTGCAGTCCGGGGAGCGGGCGGGCGGCTACGGGGCCTGGAAGGTGCCCACGGTCATCAGCACCACGGAGGAGTCCGAGCAGCCGACCGTCTCCTGCTTCGCGACGAGCGATTCCTTTTGGTTCGGCGGGTAGACCCTGACCCCCGCCACATCCGTGAGTCCGCATTCCTCGCCGTAGTTCTGCGCGTTGGTCTGCTGCAGCTGCGCCTCGGCGGTTCCGCCCGGCTCCAGCGTGACGGCCGCCGTCGCTGCCGCCGGGTCCCGTTCGGCCGGCGCGCCCACCTGTGTGCCGTCGGCGTCGACGTAGGAGACGCCGGGGTACCCCTGGAGCGTGCAGGACCCGGTGCCGGTGTTCGTCAGTACCAGCGTGCGGTAGACGCTGCCGGCGGCCCCGGCGCCGGGTTTGGTTTGAATGGCCGCTTCCAACTGGTCGGCGCGGCAGGAACCGTCGGCG
>NZ_JBNHGF010000129.1:0-6938 GCF_059091005.1 Arthrobacter sp. Y3223164 | reverse complement strand
GGGGCCAGGGCCCGGCGGCGTGCGCCCGGCCGGCCGTGAGGTGCAGCGCCGAAGCCACCGGGGTCACGAGTCCAGAGTCCCCATTCATCCTTGGAAAAAGCCGGTGCCGTCCCGGTCCCCCTCACATTAGGGGTATCGGCACCCCTCAGGCGAGGCTGTCCCGCCGTCGGGGAGTCAGCGCACGATGGTAGTGCACTCATTGGGGGGTGCGTGCTGCGAGGGGGAATCGTGGAGCAATTGAGTGGATGGGCCATGCCCATGGCCGTGCAAATGATCGGAAACTTACGGATTCGTCGCGGCGGGACCGTGTTGACCGCCGACAAACTGGGTGGCCCGAAGCCGCGTCAGGTGCTGGAAATCCTGCTGTTGCACGTTGGTTCGCCGATGTCGAAGGACCGGCTGGTGCACCTGTTGTGGGGCGGCCGCGCCCCGGGTGAAGCGCTGGCCACGTTGGAGAGCTATGTCAGCATCCTGCGGCGCAACCTGCAGCCTGGCTGCGCAAAGACGGGGCCGCTGCGCACAGCCAACGGCGGTTACATGATCGACCGGGACATGGTCGACGTCGACCTGCACCGCTTCCAGGCCCTGGTGCGGGCCGCCGAGTTTGCCGAACCGCCGAGGGCCTACCCCTTGTTGGCCGAGGCGTTGTCACTCGCGTCGGAGCCGCTGCTGGGCGACGAGCTGACTCCCGATTGGGCGGAAGAGGCCCGTTCGGGCCATGCGGAAACGGTGCAGCACGCCCAACAATTGGCTGCGGAGGCCGCGCTGGCCTTGCATCGGCCCGACGACGCCGTGCTCTGGGCCCAGCGGTGCGTTGCTGCTTCTCCGCTGAATGAAGCGGCGTGGACAGTCCTGATCCGTGGCCTGGAGCTTTGCGGGCGGCATGCCGACGGGTTGCAGGCCTACGAACGGTGCCGGCGGTTGTTCGGCCGCGACCTCGGTTGTGCCCCCGGCCCGGCCCTTCAGGAGGTCCACGTGCGGCTGCTGAAGGCCACCGCTGACGCCCAGTCCGGCCTTTCGGAAGTCCTGGCGGCGCTGCTGCTGCTCAACGAACGGCTGACCCCGCCGGCAGCAAAGCACCGGAAGGAACATTTCACCGTCGACGCCCCGGCCGGACCCCAGTACATGGCGGCGGGAGACATCCTCAGCTCGTTCCTGCGCAAGGCGCTCGCAGCCAGCTGAGGCCGGGTGACCCCGCCGGCCCCGATATGTACTTCCCGGCGCGCGCCGTGCATACTCGAGGTGGGGTCAAGTCCTTTGTGTCTTGAGTTGGGGAACTGGAGTGAGCTCTTTGGGGGAGCAAAAACTACGCATCGCCGTCGTGGATGATCACACGACCTTCGCGGAGTTGCTGTCTGATGCGCTGGACCGGGAAGCGGATCTGGCCAATGTTGGCAGCGCCGCCGGTGTGACCGAGGCGGTTGCCTTGTGCCGCCGGGCCCGGCCCGACGTGGTCATCATGGACTACCACCTGCCCGACGGTGACGGGGTCGGCGCGGCCGAGCAAATCCTGCAGGCTGCCCCGGAGACACGGATTATCTTGTTGACCGGCAACCCGTCGCTGAATGTACTGGCGCGCGCCGCCGCCTCGGGTCTTTGCGGCTTCCTGCCCAAAGACGGTTCCCTGTCAACGCTGCTCGAGACGGTCCGGAACGCCAGGAGCGGCAGCATGTCGGTCTACCCGTCCGCGCTCACTCGATACGTCACCGCTCCACCGGCCACGGCAGTGGACAGGCCTGCCCTGACCAAACGCGAGCACCAGGTATTGGCCCTCATGGCAGCAGGCAACGACGTCCGCACGAATTCCCGGAGGCTGGGAATATCCCCGCACACGTGCCGGGGCTACGTGAAGTCGATCCTGGCCAAGCTAGGCGCACATTCACAGCTGGAAGCCGTCGCCACCGCCCAGCGGCTGGAACTGCTGGACGGCGGGCATGGTCGTTGACGTGGCTGCGCAGGACCGGCGCAGCATCCTCGCTGAAACACCCTCTGGGTCCCGCCGCCGGAAGCCCTCGGAAATGCAGGCGGCCCTGCGCCGCTTCGCGCTGTCGGGGCTTGCGGCACTGATCATCGTCACGGTGCCGGTGATCATGGTCGCCCGCTCGCTGGCTGCCGACCATGCCCTCCTCCACGCCGCGGAACGCACGACACAAATCGTCGACCACCAATTCGCCCAGGACGTCACGGAGGCGGCGCTGGCCGGGGTTCCGGAGGCCTTGGCCGAATTGGACAGCGAAGTGGACCCGATGATCGACGACGGCCACATTCTGCGGGTCACTGTCCGGGATCTCGACGGCTCGATTGTCTATTCCGACGTCGATGCACTGATCGGACAGCAGATCGACCTGCCGGCCCAACTTCTGGCCCGGTTGCAGGAGGATGCCCCCGTCAGCGTCGTCGAAGATCCCCCCGGCGACAACATCTTCGGGCTGGGCCGCGCCGAGCTGGTCAACGTGTATGTGCGGGCACAGGCCGGAGATGGAAATGACTACATCTTCGAACTGTCTCACCCGGCGAACGAAATCAACCGCATGCAGGACGAGATGCTGGGCATCCTGCCCGTCATCCTCGTCGCGTTGGCCGTGCTGCAGTTTCTCCAGCTTGGACCGGCCCTTCGAATGGCGCGCCGCATGCGGAAGGCCAGTGAAATCCGGCGTGGACTGCTGCAGAAATCGATCGCGGCCTCGGAAGAGGAACGCCGGCGTTTGGCCCGGACCCTCCACGACGGCGTCATCCAGGAGCTGGCGGGGCTGGCCTACAGCCTGGAAGCGCGCGAACAGCAGCAGACCGCTTCGGACAGCGACTTCCATGCGCTGGCACGGGATATTGTGAAGGGCAGCATCGACGACTTGCGCCGTATCACGCTGACGTTGTACCCGCCGGACCTGTCGGCCGAGGGCCTCCCGGCCGCGCTCGACGGATTGGGTGTGCTGGTCCGCCAACGGGGAGCGGGCTGGCAACTGGAGATCGACTTCCCCGAGCCCGCCGCCCTCGCCTGCCCCGATTTGCTCTACCGGGCGGCACGTGAAGCCGTGACCAATGCTTCCAAGCATGCGTCCGCCCGGCTGGTCAAGGTTTCGCTGAGGCAGTCCGACAAGGCAGTGGTGCTGGAGGTCGTCGACGACGGCGTCGGCTTTACTCCTGAGGCCGCCCGGCGGGCCGAACACTTCGGCCTCCGGATCATGCGCGACACCGTCCGCGAGGCCGACGGTACGCTGCACGTTGAATCCGCCCCCGGCGCGGGCACCCGGATCGTCATGGCCTTTCCTGCCGGGCAATAGTTGCATGGCGCCTGCCGGGGCGCAGCCGGCGGCAACCCCCGGTGCGGTGAGGCGGCGATCGGCCGGCTGCCTTCGGCGGAAAGCGGGCCACGCTGCGGCAGCCCGCTTCCCGCCCCTGGACGCGAAGGCCGCAGGCTAGATATCGGCGCCCTCCAGCAGCTCCGTGACCAGGGCCGCGATGGGCGAGCGCTCGGACCGTGTCAGCGTCACGTGGCCGAAGAGCGGGTGTCCCTTGAGCGTTTCCACGACGGCGGCGATGCCATCGTGGCGCCCGACCCGCAGGTTGTCACGCTGGGCCACGTCGTGGGTGAGGACGATCTTGGAGTTCTGGCCGATCCGGCTCATCACCGTCAGCAGCACGTTCTTCTCCAGCGATTGCGCCTCATCCACCACCACAAACGAGTCGTGCAGCGAGCGGCCGCGGATGTGGGTCAGCGGCAGCACTTCCAGCATGCCGCGGTCCATGACTTCCTCGACCACCTCGGTCGAAACCAAGGCGCCGAGCGTGTCGAACACCGCCTGGGCCCACGGATTCATTTTTTCGGCTTCCGAGCCCGGCAGGTACCCGAGTTCCTGGCCGCCAACGGCGTACAGCGGCCGGAACACCACCACCTTCCGGTGCTCGCGCCGCTCCAACACCGCCTCCAGCCCGGCACACAGCGCCAGGGCGGACTTGCCGGTACCGGCCCGTCCGCCGAGGGAGACTATCCCTACCTCCGGGTCCATCAGCAGGTCGATGGCCAGCCGCTGTTCCGCGGAGCGTCCGTGCAAACCGAACACGTCGCGGTCGCCCTTGACCAGGCGCACCTGTTTGTCGGCCCCCACCCGGCCGAGGGCCGACCCGCGGGTGGACAGCAGCACCAGTCCCGTGTTGGCGGGCAACTCCGCCGCCTCCGGGATGAACACCGGCTCGTGTCCATACAGCGCGGTCACGTCGTCGTCGGCCACGTCCAGCTCGGCCACGCCGGTCCAGCCGGAGTCTTTGACAAGTTCGTTGCGGTACTCGTCCGCGCGAAGCCCCAGCGCCGACGCTTTCACCCGCAGGGGCAGGTCCTTGGAGACCACGGTGACGTTGCGGCCCTCGACGGCCAGGTTCTTGGCCACGGCCAGGATTCTGCTGTCGTTGTCGCCGCCGCGGAATCCGGCCGGCAGCACGTCGGACGAAACATGGTTGAGCTCGACCCGCAGGGTGCCGCCCTCCGCCCCCAGCGGTATGGCCTGGTCCAGGCCGCCGTGCTGTACGCGCAGGTCGTCCAGCAGGCGCAGTGCCTGGCGGGCAAAGTAGCCCAGCTCCGGGTCGTGCCGCTTTCCTTCCAACTCGGTGATCACCACCACCGGCAGGATCACCTCGTGCTCGGCGAAGCGCAGCAGTGCCCGCGGATCGGACAGCAGCACGGAGGTGTCCAGGACATACGACGCCCGGGTTGTTTCCGCTTCCCCGGCGGAAACAGAACGACCGGACGAGGTGGCAGCGGCGGGCTGCTTCCCGGGTCCGGTCGTGGCGGCTGGGTGCGGATTCTTGGTGGCGGTCATGCTTGCTCCCGTCCGGAGCGCGACGGCTCCGACTGTGTGAAGCGGGGCGTGGACGGTAGGGCCACCAGGCCGGAACCGGCCTCCCCCGATGCGGCTTTCGCTGTGCGCATCAAACTGGTGGCCTCCCGATCAATCTGCGGTTTTGCCGACTGATAGTCCTAAATTACGCGGATGTAATTCACTAAGACAAGGGCCCGGAAGAAATCGTTTCAATGAATTCTGCGTAACAGGAACGACGCTGGCCCGCCGCCCGCTCCGCCGGCCGCGTCAGGCGCCGAAACGGCGCTGGCGGCTGGCGTAGTCGCGGAGCGCGCGCAGGAAGTCCAGGCGCCGGAAATCCGGCCACAGGGCCTCGCAGAAGTAGTATTCGCTGTAGGCGCTTTGCCACATCAGGAAGCCGGAGAGCCGCTGTTCACCCGAGGTCCTGATGACCAGGTCCGGGTCCGGCTGGCCGCTGGTGTAGAGATAGCCGGAGATGTCCTCGACCGCCAGCGTATCCGCGACGTCGGCCAGGCTCTTGCCTTCGGCGTCGGCATGGCGGAGCAGGCCCTTGACCGCGTCAACGATTTCCCGGCGGCCGCCGTAGCCCACGGCCACGTTCACGTGGACGCCGTTAACCCCCGCGGTCTGCTCCCCCAGATCGCTGAGTTTGGCCGCGAGGTCGGCCGGGAGCGTCTCCAGCGCGCCGACGGGATGGACGCGCACGTTCTTGCCTTCGCCCAACCGGTCCAAGGTGTTGCCGATGACACCCAGCAGTTCGCGCAACTCGTCTTCCGAGCGGCCCATGTTGTCCGTGGACAGCATGTAGAGCGTGACCACCTTGATGCCCAGGTCGCCGCACCAACCCAGGAACTCCAGGATCTTGTCGGCTCCGGCCTGGTGCCCTTCCCGGGTGGGCGCCCCGGCCAGCCTGGCCCAGCGCCGATTACCGTCGACCACCACACCGATGTGGCCCGGGATACGGTCGGGCGCCAGCGAACGCTGCAGCCGCCGCTCATACAGGCGGTACAGGACGCCGGGAAGAGACACCGCACCCCGCCTTCCTGATCGCCCGTTCACGACTTAGAATTCTATCCCCCCGCCTGGCCGGTTCCGCGCCACTCCTTGTTACCGGCCGGTAACAAGGAGTGGCGGCGGCCGTTAGAATAACCGCATGAGTGAACACGGCGCCGCCTCCGGGCCCTCCGGTTACCGGGGCGGCTACGAGGATTCCGCCGCCCGGCGGGAGTCGACGGACGGCCCCATCGAGCGGGCCGTGGAGCAGGTAGCCGACGCGCTCAACATCAAGCCGAAGTTCCGCGGCTGGCTGCATGCAGGGGCCACCCCGCTGGCCCTGGTGGCCGGGATTGTCCTGGTGGCGCTGGCGCCAACGGCAGCGGCCAAATGGGCCTGCGCGGTCTACGCCGTCACGGGCTTGCTGCTCTTCGGGGTCAGCGCCGTCTACCACCGCGGCAACTGGAGCCCGCACGTCAAGCTGGTGCTCAAGCGCCTGGACCACACCAACATCATGCTGGTCATCGCCGGAACGTACACGCCGCTGGCCTGGTCACTGTTGGAACCGGCGAAGGCCACGTTGCTGCTGTGGCTGATCTGGGCCGGCGCCATCGCCGGCGTCGGGTTCCGGGTGTTGTGGCCCCACGCCCCGCGTTGGCTCTACGTCCCGGTTTATTGCGCACTCGGGCTGGCCGCGCTGTTCTACCTGCCCGACTTCTTCGCTGCCAGCGTGCCCGCGGCGGTCCTGATCTGCGCGGGAGGGGTCCTCTACATCGGCGGTGCGGTGGTGTACGGGATCAAGCGGCCGAATTTCTCTCCCACCTGGTTCGGCTTCCACGAGCTGTTCCATGCCTGCACCGTGGTGGCTTTCGCCTGCCATTACCTCGCCATCTTGATCGCGGTGCTCGGCAACTCCGGTTGACTCTCACCACGGGCGTCCGGAAAAGTGCCGCACTCAGCCTGCTCCCGCGCCCAGCTCGGCCAGCAGGCCGTCGACGGTTGCCACCGGCCGCCGGCACACCATCCCGCGGCACACGTAAGCCAGCGCACCTTCCGTCGGGGCGGGCTTATCAGCCAGCAGCGGCGGCGTCCCCTCCGGCGGCCGGGCCTCTCCGGAACGCGCGACAACCA
>NZ_JBNHGF010000128.1:0-6949 GCF_059091005.1 Arthrobacter sp. Y3223164 | reverse complement strand
AGCGGTTTCCCCCGCCGGGGCGCAACCGGTGAGCAGGGCCAGCGCGGCGGCCAGGCCGGCTGCGAGCACCGGCGCCCTCAGAACGGCCATGTCAAGTTTTCCGCAGCAGCATTCTGCGGATCGAGTGGTCCGCGTCCTTGGTGAGCACCAGCTGTGCCCGCCCGCGTGTCGGCAGCACGTTCTCCCTCAGGTTCGGTTCGTTGATCCGCCGCCAGATGCCCAGGGCCGTCTCCGTGGCCTCCTCGTCCGTGAGCGAGGCGTAGCGGTGGAAATAGGATTCCGGATCCGTAAATGACGTCCGCCGCAGTTTATGGAAACGGTTGACGTACCACTGCTCAATATAGGACGTCTTGGCATCCACATAAATGGAGAAGTCGAAGAAATCGCTCAGCGCCAGCCCGGTGCGCCCGTCCGCCCGCGGGCGCGCCGGAGCCAGGACGTTCAGGCCCTCCACGATCAACACATCCGGACGGTGGACCACCACTTCCTTGTCCGGCACGATGTCGTAGGTCAGGTGCGAATACCAGGGCGCATGCACTTCCTCTGCCCCGGACTTCACCTCGGACACGAACCGCAGCAGCGCCCGCTGGTCGTAGGACTCGGGGAAGCCCTTGCGTTCCATCAGCCCGCGCCGCGCCAGTTCGGCGTTGGGGTAGAGGAAACCGTCGGTGGTGACCAGCTCCACGTTCGGGGTGTCCGGCCAGCGCCGCAGCATCTCGCGCAGCACGCGGGCCGTGGTGGATTTCCCGACGGCGACCGACCCGGCCACGCCGATCACGAACGGTGTGCGGCGGCTGGTTTCGCCCAGGAAGGTGGTGGTGGCCTTGTGCAGCTCGCCGGCCGCGCCCACATACAGGTTGAGCAGCCGGGAGAGCGGCAGGTAGACCTCGCGGACCTCGTCCAGGTTCAGGGCATCGCCCAGGCCCCGGAGCCGCTCGATATCGTCCTGGTCCAGGGGCTGTTCAATCTCGTTGGACAACCGGGACCAGGTCTGCCGGTCCAGCTCCACGAATGGTGTGAAGTTACTCTCACCGTTGGACGCCGTCGTCTTCGGTGTCGCATCAGTCACCTATGAATTGTGCCTGCTGCGGGATTCAAATCCCAAAAGGCGCCCCGCTGCGGCGCGGCGGATTGCCCCGTCCCGCCTTCGCAGCGGCCGCCGGGATGGCGTGCGGAACCCTCTGTCGGTGACGGCCCCGCGGGCAGGTACCCTTAATCCCATGTGTGGAATCGTAGGTTATGTTGGCCGCCGCGACGGCGGGGCCGGAGTCAGCGCTGCTGATCACAGCGCCCTGGACGTCGTTCTCGAGGGCCTTCGCCGCCTGGAATACCGCGGTTACGATTCCGCGGGAGTGGCAGTCATCTCCAGCTCCGGGATCGAGGCGCGGAAGAAGTCGGGCAAGCTGAGCAATCTGCTGGACGAGCTCGAGTCCGCCCCGCTGCCCGAGTCGCTGACCGGCATCGGCCACACGCGCTGGGCCACGCACGGCGGCCCCACCGACGAAAACGCGCACCCGCACCTGGCCGACGGCGACAAGCTCGCCGTGATCCACAATGGCATCATCGAGAACTTCGCCGAGATCCGTGCCTCCATGCTGGCCAAGGGCCACACGTTCCGCTCGGAAACGGACACCGAGGTGGCCGCGGTGCTGCTCGGAGACCTCTACCGTTCCCTGGCCGCGGAGGATCCCGCCACCGCGACCCTGGCCAAGGCCATGCAGCTCGCCTGCCAGCGGCTGGAGGGCGCCTTCACCCTGCTGGCCATCCACCAGGACCAGCCCGACGTCGTCGTCGCCGCACGCCGTAACTCGCCGCTCGTCGTCGGACTGGGCGAGGGCGAGAACTTCCTGGGCTCCGACGTCTCCGGCTTCATCGACTTCACCCGCCGCGCCGTGGAGCTGGAGCAGGACCAGATCGTGACCATCACCCCCGACTCCTTCGAGATCACCGACTTCTTCGGCAACGCCGCCCAGGGCACCGAATTCGAGGTGAACTGGGATGCGGCCGCCGCGGAGAAGGGTGGCTACCCGTCCTTCATGGAGAAGGAAATCAACGACCAGCCCGAGGCGGTCGGCCAGACCCTGCTGGGCCGCTCGGACCTGCACGGCAGGCTGACCCTGGACGAGCTGCGGATCGACCCGGAGCTGCTCAAGACCGCCAACAAGATCATCGTGCTGGCCTGCGGCACATCGGCCTATGCCGGCCAGGTGGCGAAGTACGCGATCGAGCACTGGTGCCGCATCCCGGTGGAGGTCGAACTCTCGCACGAGTTCCGGTACCGTGACCCGATCGTGGACGCCAACACCCTGATTGTGGCCATCTCCCAGTCCGGCGAGACCATGGACACCCTGATGGCCGTCCGGTACGCCAAGGAGCAGGGAGCCAAGGTCCTCGCGATCTGCAACACCAACGGTTCGACCATCCCGCGCGAGGCCGACGCCGTGCTGTACACCCACGCCGGACCCGAGATCGCCGTCGCCTCGACCAAGGCCTTCCTGGCGCAGATCACCGCAGCCTACCTGCTGGGCCTCTACCTGGCGCAGCTGCGCGGGAACAAGTTCCAGGGCGAGATCAAGGACATCCTGGCCGACCTTGGCAAGATCCCAGCGAAGATCCAGAGCGTGCTGGACAACGCCAAGGACATCAAGGACCTGGCCGTGCTCATGGCCGAGAGCAAGTCGGTGCTGTTCCTGGGCCGGCACGTCGGCTTCCCCGTCGCCATGGAGGGCGCGCTGAAGCTTAAGGAGTTGGCCTACATCCACGCCGAAGGCTTCGCCGCAGGCGAGCTCAAGCACGGGCCGATCGCCCTGATCGAGGAAGGCCAGCCGGTCTTCGTGGTGGTACCTTCGCCGCGCGGCCGCAACTCGCTGCACGCCAAGGTCGTCTCGAACATCCAGGAAATCCGCGCCCGCGGCGCCAAGACCATTGTCATCGCCGAGGAAGGCGACGTCTCCGTCAAGGATTTCGCCGAGTTCGTCTTCTACGTTCCCGAGACGCCGACGCTGCTGGCTCCGCTGCTCACCACGGTCCCGCTGCAGATCTTCGCCTTGGCACTGGCGACGGCCAAGGGCTACGACGTGGACCAGCCGCGCAACCTGGCCAAGAGCGTCACCGTCGAGTAGCAGGCAGTTGGCAGGCATGTCCACCCGGTTGCTCTTCGCGGCGCCCCGGTCTCCGTACAACAGGATCGGGGCCTGCTCCGTTCCCAGACGTCCAGTCCGCGCCCGCCACGCGGCGCTCCGGCGGCGCGTCCGGCTGCTGTCCGTGCCGCCCGTGCGGTGCACCCTGATTTCCACCGGGGAGCCGGTCCTGGCTCCGCGGTGCGCCCGCTCGCCGTGGTCGGTTCGGGCGGGAGCCGAAGAATGATCGTGGGCATCGGCGTGGACGTGGTGGAAGTTTCCCGGTTCCGCCGGCAGTTGCAGCGCACCCCGGCCTTGCTGGAGCGACTGTTTACGCCCGCGGAACGCGAGCTCACTACCCGGTCCTTGGCCGCCCGCTTCGCGGCCAAGGAAGCGATCGCCAAGGCACTGGGGGCTCCGGCCGGCATGAACTGGCAGGACTGCACCATCTGTGTCGACGCGGGGGGAGACCCCTACCCGGAATTCACCGGCACCGTCGCCGCGGCGTCCGCGGCCAGGGGTGTGAAGTTCTGGCACCTGTCCATGAGCCACGACGGCGACCTGGCAACTGCCATGGCGGTCGCCGAGAAGTAGCGGCCGGCAGCCGGGCGCGCGTCGGGCCCGGGCTAACGTTCCACCCGATAGTGCAGGTACACGACGCCGTTGCCGAAGCGGCGCTCGTCCAGCAGTTCGAGCCCGACTCTCAGGTCCTCCGCCAGAAAGCGCTTCCCGCCGCCCACCACGACCGGCGAGACGAAAAACAGGCATTCGTCGACCAGTCCCGCCGCGAAGGCGTGGCCGGCCAAGTCGGGCCCGCTGATGCTCAGGTCCGCCGCTGCCGAGGCCTTCAGGCGCCGCACCGCCTCCGGCTCGAATTCCCGCTCGATCCGGGTTCGGGCGCTTGAAACCGTCTGCAGGGTCCGGGAATAGACCACCTTGTCCTTCCGCAGCCACGACTCCGCGAAGGCCCGCTCGACCGGGGAAACCTCCGGGCCGTCGGGCACGGTTTCCCAGACGGCCATCACCTCGTACATGCGCCGGCCGAAGAGATAGGTGCCCACCCGTCCCTCCAGGTCGTTGACGAAGGAATGCACCTCCTCGTCGGGAACGCTCCAGTCGAAGTTGCCGTCCCGGTCGGCAATGTAGCCGTCAAGCGACATGATTGCGGAATACAGCAGCTGTGCCACGATGACTCCTGGGCTATTGGGCAGGGCGGGGGAGCGTCCGCCCATTGTTCCCCAACCTTGCGCATCGGCGGAAGGCCGGAGCTGTGGTTCCGGCCCGCTGCGCTGTTCCGGATCGCTGTGCTGTGCCGGCTCACTCCGCCGTCGCGATTGCCGTCGGGCGGACCGGTGCCCGGCCCTGTTCCGGGCAAAGCGTGCGATGTATCCTGACAGCCGGCGCCCGCCGCTAGCCGCACATTGAGGGGGAAGAGCCGTGCCAGCATCGGAGCAGTACGCCAGCGTCCGCTACCTCGTGGACGACGTCGGGGCGGCCGTGGACTTCTACACCGGTCATTTCGGCTTCACCGTCAACATGCGCTCGCCCGCCTTCGCCGACGTGACGCGGGGGCCGCTGCGGCTGTTGCTCTCCGGGCCGGCAAGCTCGGGGGCGCGCGCGACCCCAACGGATTACGCGGCCGCCGGGCGCAACCGCATCCACCTGGTCGTGCAAGACCTGGACGCGGAGATCGACCGGCTGCGCGGGGCGGGACTGTCGTTCCGCAGCGAAGTGGTTGCCGGTCCCGGCGGACGTCAGATACTGCTCGCCGACCCGGCTGGAAATCTGGTGGAACTGTTCCAGCCCGCAGGGCAGGGGGCAGGGTAACGGCGCCCGTCTTCAGCTGCCGCCCAGGCTTTTGACGTACGCATACGCCTCGTCGACGA
Source organism: Arthrobacter sp. Y3223164 (assembly GCF_059091005.1). Classification (NCBI taxonomy): domain Bacteria; kingdom Bacillati; phylum Actinomycetota; class Actinomycetes; order Micrococcales; family Micrococcaceae; genus Arthrobacter; species Arthrobacter sp. Y3223164. The sequence goes on along the minus strand of NZ_JBNHGF010000128.1, from coordinate 1,944 downwards.
CGCTGAGCCACTGTTGCCCGGCAGCCGACGCGTCGCCGGCAGCCGACGCGTCGTCGGCGATCGCCGGGAAGGCCACCCATTCCTTCATCGTCCGACGTCCCATGGTGACCGGTTCCGCCGCTCCGGAAGCAACAAACTCTTCCGCGCGCTGCCGCGGAACCTTCACGATCAGCCGGCCGCCGTGGCCGAGGAACGCGAAGATCTTTCCGGCCAGCCTCAGCCCGTCACTGCGGAACATCGTGCCGCGTTCGACCAGCGGGTCATCCGCAAACCGGCGGGCGAGAGTCTCCAGCAGGACGAGGCCCTGGTCGCCGTCTGATGGGGAGGCAGGCGTCATGGCTTCGTCCCGGCGTCAGGCTCGGATGAAGATGGCGGATGCGGCCGCGGATTCGACCATGAGGTCGCTCATGCCGACCACAACGTACCAGTACGTTCGTCCCCGGACGGCGCCCGTGTCCACGAACCTTTCGGGATTGCCGCGGCGGCGGTGCACGCGCCGGAGGGCTCCCGCCTGCGAGGGAATGAACGCCGCCGCGGCGCCGTCGGACTCCCAGCGGTAGATGGCATAGTGCCTCGGCAACGTCCCGCTCGTCGCCCCCCGCCAGACGAGTTCGACGCCGGTTCCGTTCCACCGGGCGCTGACGATCAGCGGCGAGTAGGGTCGCTGGGCGCCCAGGTGGGACATCACCGGGGTCATCGCCACGCGCCGGTAGAACTTGTCCTGGACGAGGCCGATGCCGCCCAGCCGATTGGCCCGGACGGACTTGGCGGAGAAGTAAACCTGGCCGCGCACCGCCGGCGTGGCCCGGCATTTCGCCGTGTGGTTGTAGAGCTCGCGGGGGTCCTGCCAGTCGGCCCCCTGGGCGGGGTCGCCCACCTTGTAGGCCGCCTCGCCGATGTAGAGCTTGCAGGCCGTGCCGCCCACCTGGGCCGCCCACCAGTTGACCAGGGTGTTGTAATCGGCAGCCGGGTTCCCCTGGTGCCAGTACAGCTGCGGGACCACGTAGTCCAGCCAGCCTTGTTTGACCCAGAGCCGGGAGTCGGCGTACGTGGCGTCGTAGCTCTGCAGGCCGGAGGTGGCGGAGCCCAGGCTGTCGGTCGATCGGTTGCGCCAGATGCCGAAGGGGCTGATGCCGAACAGCATCCGGGGTTTGGCCGCGAAGATCGCGGCGCTGAGGTCGCGGACGAAAGCATTGACGCTGCGCCGCCGGAAATCCGCCACGCTCTCGCCGGCCAGCCGGTAGGCATTGTAGGCAGCGGAGTCCGGGATGGTTTGCCCCGCGACCGGGTAGGGATAGAAATAGTCGTCGAGGTGGACGCCGTCCACGTCGTACTTGGCAACGACTTCGGTGATCACCTTGATGATGTAGCTGCGGACGGCGGGGATGCCGGGGTTGTAATAGCGCCGGCCGCCGTAGGCGAAGCTCCAGCCCGGGTTTTTCCGCGCCGGATGCCAGGAGATCAGGTCCGCCGGGTCCGCCGTCATGGACACGCGGAACGGGTTGAACCAGGCGTGCAGGTGGAGGTTGCGGGCATGCGCCTGGCCGATCGCGTAGGCCAGCGGATCGTACCCGGGATTGCGCCCCTGGGTGCCGGTCAGGTAGCGGGACCACGGCTCTCCCGCCGTCGACGGCCAAAAGACGTCGGCTGCGGGACGGACCTGCAGCAGCACGGCGTTGAGGTTCCGGCTGCGGGCAAGGTCCAGCCAGCTGCGCAGTTCGGCCTGCTGAACGGCCGCCGACAGGCCGGGGCGCGACGGCCAATCGATGTTCAGCACGGTGGAGAGCCAGAAGCCCCGGAACTCGTGCTTGGGCGCGTCCGTGACCCGCGCCCGTTCACGGGCGGTAATGCGGTAGACCCGGTTGATGACCGCCGCCGCGAGGCTGACCTCCAGCGGACCGCCGGGGGCCGTTGCCGCGCGGGAGAGGCCGCCGCCCAACAGGC
>NZ_JBNHGF010000127.1:0-6963 GCF_059091005.1 Arthrobacter sp. Y3223164 | reverse complement strand
AGCATCACGGGCGCCCCGGCTGCGGCAATGCCGGCCGCCAGCAGCAGGGTCAGGTCGATGGCGCCAAGCCAGCTCGGCCCCACTCCCGCTGTCTCGCTGCCCAGCAGCAGCCCGGCCAACAGCGGGCCGACCAACTGGCCCAGCGAAAACGCTGCGGTGAACCAGCCGAAACCGCTGTCCATCTGGTTCAGCGGCGCATAGCGCCCGATGGCGGACTGGCCGGCAATGGTGAACACGAGGTGTCCCACCCCGAGCAGGGCAATCGAGATCGCGATGACCGCGAACCCCTGTGCCAAGGCCAGCCCCAGCGTAGCCACCGCCAGCAGGGCCGCACCCAACGCGACCATGCCCTTGAGCGACGGAATCCGGTCGCTCACCCGCCCCAGCCACAGCGCCGCCACCACCGGCAGCACGGCGTAGACGGCGGTCACCACGCCGATGACTGCCGCGTCTCCGCCCAGGGCCAGCAGCTTGTACGAAACCACCGGCCGCGACACGTTCAGGGACGTCTGGGTCAGCACGGCGGCCGCCATCAGGACCCAAAGCCAGAGGCGGGAGCCGGGCTGGTTCGGCGGATGCGTGCTCATGTCCTCGTTCCTGAAGTACGGCCGGCCTCCCCATTCTGCCCCGCGCCCGGCCGTTCGTCGCAAAACCGTTGCGCAGCCGGTGCCCCGGTGGTCGAATGGGTGGCATGGCTACTGGGGAGACGGTCCTGGCGATCGGGACCAAGAAAGGGCTGTGGCTGGCTACCAGCCGCGACCGGACCAATTGGTCCCTGTCCGGCCCGCACTTTTTGATGAGCGAGATCCCCAGCATCGGGATCGACCAGCGCGGCGGCCCGACCCGCCTGCTGGTGGGAGCCCGCTCCGAACACTGGGGGCCCACAATCTTCCGCTCGGAGGACCTCGGCGAGACCTGGACCGAACCGGAGAACGGCGCCATCCGCTTCGGCGACAACGACGGCGCCGCGGTGGAGCGGATCTGGCAGATCCAGCCGGACGCCGCGGACCGGCCGGGCGTTGTCTGGGCCGGCTGCGAACCGATTTCGGTCTGGAAGTCCACCGACGGCGGCGAGCACTTCGAGCTCAACCGCAGCCTGTGGGACCATCCGGACAAGGACCAGTGGGGGGCCGGTTACGGCGGAGCGGCGGTCCATTCGGTCCTGCCGAGCCCCAAGGATCCGGACACCGTGCACGTGGCGATGAGCACCGGGGGCGTGTACCGGACCACCGACGGCGGCGCCAGCTGGCAGGCACGCAACCACGGCATCAGCGCCTACTTCATGCCCGATCCGAATCCCGAGGTGGGCCAGTGCGTCCACAAGATCGCCCGGGATGCCGCTGATCCGTCCACGCTCTTCGCGCAGAACCACCACGGCGTCTACCGCTCGGACGATTCCGGCGACAACTGGCAGTCCATTGCCGACGGGCTGCCCACCGATTTCGGTTTCGTCATGCTCACCCATCCGCGCAGGTCCCGGACCGCATGGGTGGTCCCGATCAAGGCCGACGGCGAGCGGATTCCGCCGGACGGGCATCTCGCCGTGCACCGGACCGACGACGGCGGCGCCACCTGGGCGCGTTTCGCCACCGGGCTGCCGGACCAGGATTACAACGTGGTGCTGCGCGACGCGGCCGCCGTGGACACCGGCGATCCGGCCGGCGTCTACTTCGGCACCCGCGGCGGCTCGGTGTACGCCAGTGCCGACGAGGGCGAAGTCTTCGTGGAAGTGGCCTCGGGGCTGCCGGACGTCCTGTGCGTCCGCGCGGCCACCCTGTAAGGAGGAATGCCGTGGTGGGTGTGGCAGAAAAAGCGGTCACCGTCGTCGTGCCCAGCCTGCTGGCCAAGGTGACCGGCGAGCAGCGGGAGCTGACCGTGCCGGCATCCGGCCCGCGGTCAGTGGCGGAGATCCTGGACGCCTTGGCCGGCGATTACCCGGTCTTCAACCGCCGGGTCCGCAACGAAACCGGTGCCATCCGCCGCTACGTCAATCTGTATCTCGACGGCGAGGACATCCGCACGCTGCAGGGACCGGCGACGCTCGTGGAACCTGGCCAGGAACTGCTGATTATCCAGTCCGTCGCCGGTGGATAGGATCGACGATTAAGCCGACAATGGTGTACCAATAGCCGCCGCAACTTGGAGGAGGGACCCGATGACCAGTAACAGCCAGCACGAAGCAGACATCACGGAAGCCAACGAGGCGGACGTGCAGGAACAGGCCCTTCCAGTCCGCAGTGACGACCTGGAACACGAAGCATCCCCGGAGATAACCTCCACCTGGGAGGCGAACGAGGCGGACCTGCAGGAGCAGCTGGAACTGGTCAAGTCCGACGAGGACGACGAGTATCCGCGCGGGGAAGCCGAGTAGCAGCGGTTACCCGAATCGGCCCTGAGCGGCCAAGGCGCGCCGCCCGCTACTCCCCGACCAGTCCGTCCACTGCCTCGCGCAGCAGGTCGGCATGCCCGTTGTGCCGCGAGTACTCCTCGATCATGTGGACCAGGATCCACCGCAGGCCGGGAACCCCGGCAGTGGACCCGGCCGCCGAGCCGGCCCCGTCGAGGCCCCCGTCGGCCAGGGCTTCAGCGGTCAGGGAGCGGGAGCGTGCCACGGCGGCTTTCCACATGCGGCGGAGCTGTTCCGGTGTGTCTTCGGCCGCGGACTGCCAGTCCCAGTCCGGGCTGGCCTCCCAGTCCACAGTGTCCCAGGGTGGCTGCGGTTCCTGCCCGTACAACCGCACGGAGAACCAGTAGTCTTCGACGAACGCCAGATGCTTGAGCATCCCGCCCAACGTCATGGTCGACGGAGCCAGCCGCGCCGCCAACTCCTCGGCACCCAGGCCGGCGCACTTCCATTCGAAGGTGGCGCGGTGGAACTCCAGGAAACCCAGCAGGGTCTCCGCCTCCCCCGCCGCCAGCGGAGGGTCGGTGCGGCCTTGCTCGTCCACGTCGCTCATGGTCAGCGAGTCTAGCGGCACTGGAATAATGGCCGCATGCGACTTGCAGTTTTCACGGGATCGGCCAGCGGCAGGGACGACGTCTACGCGCGGGAGGCGGAGCGGTTCGCCACGGAACTGGCCTCGCGCGGCATCGGTATCGTGTACGGCGGCGGGCAGGTAGGCCTGATGGGCGTCGTCGCGGACAGTGCCGTGGCAGCCGGCGGCGACGTGGTGGGCGTGATCCCCGAATCGTTGGACAAGACCGAAGTGGGGCACGTCGGGCTGAGCACCCTGCACGTGGTGGACTCCATGCACGAGCGCAAACAAATGATGGCGGACCTGGCCGACGCCTTCGTGGCGCTTCCGGGCGGCATCGGAACGCTGGAGGAAATCTTCGAGGCCTGGACGTGGCTTCAGCTCGGGATCCACGAGAAGCCGGTGGCCTTCCTGAACATCAACGGTTTCTGGGACCAGCTGCTGGCGACCATCGACGGCCTGGTCGCAGGCGGCTTCCTCAAGCAGGACTACCGGGATGCGGTCATAGTGGCAGGCTCCGCCGCCGAACTGCTGGACGCCATCGAGGACTGGACGCCGCCGGTGCGCAAGTGGCGGGACCCCGGCGAGCGCAGCCGCATCTAGCGGCCTCAGCGGAATGCAGACAGCGCCCCTCCCGTCCGGGAGAGGCGCTGTCGTGGGCAGCAGACGGCCGGGAGGTCCCGCCGTCGTACCGGGGTGAGGCGTTGAAGCTTACGGGAAGAACTTGTCCAGTTCCGCCGGCTTCTGCAGCGTGCCGTACTTCAGGGCGGCGTCGGCGAGTTTCTGCGCCGCCTCCATGTTGAAGTCCTTGCGGAACGTGGGCAGGGCCATCTCCGCGCGGGCGTCTTCGTCGATCTTGGTGTAGGTGCCCACGATCTCGCGGACCTCGTCCGGGTTCTCCTGCGCGTACTCCAGCGAGCGGTTCATCGCGGCCTGGAACTTCTTGACCAGCTCCGGATCGCCGGAGACCGTCTCGCCGGTGGCGAAGTAGCCGGAAATGTCCAGGTTCTTGTCGAAGTCGGCGAAGTTGTAGGAGACCACGCGGCCGCCGTCCTCGACGGACTGGGACAGGAACGGATCCAGGATCCACGCGGCGTCAACCTGACCGTTGGCCAGCGCGGCCGGGGCGTCGGGGAAACCGATCTCGACGAACTTCACGCTCTCGGGGTCGCCGCCGTCGGCCTCGATCACGCTGCGGATCGTGGTGTCGCCGATGTTGGAGAGGGTATTCACGGACACGGTCTTGCCGGCCAGGTCCTTGGGCGACTTGATGTCCGAATCGCCCTTCACCACCACCCCGCCGAAGTCATGCGAGGTGTCTCCCGAGGTGGAGTTGCCGTTGGCCACCAGCTGGATATCCAGGCCCTTGTCGTTGGCAACCATGACCGAGACGACGTTGCCGAAGGCGAAGTCGAACCCGCCGCTGACCACGGCGGGGATGGCCGCCGCGCCGCCGGCGACGTTCTGGATGTCCAGGTCCAGGCCCTCTTCTTCGAAGAAACCCTTCGAGTCACCGAGCCACAGCGGGGCGGTGTCCACAATCGGGATCACGCCAACGGTCACCTTGGTCAGGTCGCCGGCGCCGGCGGATTCGTTCCCCCCGGCCTCGTTGCCTCCGCCGCCGCTGGGCGATCCGGATCCACAAGCCGCCAGGCCAAGCGCGGAGACACCGGCCAGCAGCGTCAGGAATGTTCGCTTCATGTCACTTCCTCAGTTCGAAAAAATCAAGTGACAGTGCCCGCGGATCTCCCCCAACCGGAGAGCGCGGTCATTGCGCTGCCACCGGGGACCACTATGTCACGGCTCACACCGCACGCCTGCCGCGCGCACGAAATGTGACGCGTCACCCACTTGTTGGCGTCACCCCTTGTTCGCGTCACCCCCGCCCCCGCTGGTTCGCGCCACCCACTCTGCTCGTCGTCGCCCCCTTGTGGGCGGGCCCGCCAGCACTCGCCCTCACCGGGCGGCGAGTTGCTCCTTGACCTGCTTGCGCAGCACCTTGCCCAGGATTGACTTGGGCAGTTCCTGAACCGCGACGATTTGGCGCGGGACCTTGTACGCGGCCAACCGGCCGCGGCAGTAGTCCCGCAACCCCTGTTCGTCCAGCCGGACGGCGCCTCCGGGGCGAAGCACGACGACGGCCGCCACCTCCTCGCCGCCCTCCGGGCGCGGAAGGCCGACCGCCGCGGCCTCCACGACGTCGGGGTGTGAGCGGAGGGCGTCTTCGACTTCGGACGGCGAGACGTTGAAGCCGCCGGTGATGATCAGTTCCTTCACCCGGTCGACGATGCGGACGTTGTGCTGCGCGTCCACGGTGACGATGTCGCCGGTGCGCACCCAGCCGCCGTCGAGCAGGACCTCCGCCGTTTCCTCCGGCTTGCCCCAATACCCCTGGAAGACCTGCGGGCCGCGGATCAGGAGTTCGCCCGGCTGTCCCCGCGCGACGTCGCGCGCCGGGTCCTCCGGGTCAACCACCCGCATCTCCGTGCTGGGGAACGGGACACCGATCGTGCCGTTCTGCCGCGTCGGCGCGAACGGGTTGCCCAGGGCCACCGGCGAGGTCTCCGTCATCCCGTAACCCTCCACCAGCAGGCCGCCGGCGGTCTCCTCCCACAGGTCCACGGTGGCCTGCGGCAGGTTCATGGCACCCGAGATGGCGAACCGCACGGACCCCAAATCCACCCGGCGCTTCCTGGCCTCCCGGGCGGTGCGCTCGTAGATGGGCGGCACCGCGCAGAAGATGGTGGGCGGGGTCTTCTTCGCCGCTGCCAGCACCAGGTCCACGTCAAACTTGGGAAACAGGACCACCCGGGAGCCGATGAGCACCCCGAACGTCAGGTGCAGGGTCATCCCGAAGGCGTGGAACATCGGCAGGATCGCGTACATGACCTCCTTGCCCTCGGACACGCCGTGCATCCACGCGCGGCCCTGCTCCGCGTTGGCCCGCAGGTTCCGGTGCGTGAGCATGGCGCCCTTGGGTTTGCCGGTGGTGCCGGAGGTGTACTGGATGGCCGCCAGGTCGGTCACCGCCGGCCGGGGGTGCGACTTCTTCAGCGGCCTGGCCTGCAGCAGCCTCTCCCACGTCACAGTTCCCTTAACCCGGGTGGTCAGCGCCTTCCGCGCGGTCCTGGCCGCCGGGACGGGCAGCCGCAGGGCCAGGCGCTTGGCCCGGGGCATCGCACGGGCGAGGTCCACTGACACGATCGCACTGACCTCGATGTCCGGCGGAAACGCCTGCACCTTGGCCACCACGTTGTTCCAGACAATGGCAACCGTCGCCCCGTGATCCTCGAACTGGTGGCGGAGTTCGCGCTCGGTGTACAGCGGATTATGTTCGACGACGACGGCGCCCAGGCGCAGCACGGCGTAGAAGGCCACCACGTGCTGGGGGCAGTTCGGCAGGATCAAGGCCACGCGGCTGCCCGGGCCTACGCCAAGCCGGCGAAGGCCTTCCGCCGCCCGGTCGATCTGGCGGCCCAGCTCGCGATAGCTGGTCGTGGCGCCGAAAAAGTCGAGGGCCGTCTTCCTCCGGAACCGGCGGACCGAGTCTTCCAGCATGTGCGACAGGGATTCGGTCGGTACATCGATCTCGGCCGGCACGCCTGGCTGGTAGTTCTGCAGCCACGGGCGATTCTCAACGGTGGACACAGCAGCGACACGTCCTCTCACTCGGTTGCTACCAGTCTAGGGCGCGTCTTTTGGGCCCAACCAGCAGCGCCCCGCCCTCCTCACGGAGAACGGGGCGCTGCGATGCATGCCGGATTACTGCGCGGGCAGCTGCAGAACCTGGTCCACGAAGATCAGGTTCGGATCGGAAACGGTGTCCGCGTTGGCGGCGAACAACTCCTGCCATCCGCCCTGGAGGCCGAGGGACTGGGCGATCTTGCCCAGGGTGTCGCCGGGCTGCACGGTGTAGGTTTCGCCGCTGACCGCCGGTGCCTGGACCGCGGGTGCGGCCGGTGCCGGGGCCGGAGCCTGGGCGACCGGT
>NZ_JBNHGF010000126.1:0-6978 GCF_059091005.1 Arthrobacter sp. Y3223164 | reverse complement strand
GGCACGCACTCCCGACGCGGAGGCGCCGGCACGCACTCCCGACGCCGGAGCCGATGCTTCGGGCTCAAGGGCCCCGGAACCCGATCCCGCCACACACAAGGCGGCCGCTGCGGGGTCCGGCGACGGCGTCAACGGCTATGACGTGAACGGACAGCGGGTCGACGACAGCTTCCGCCATCCGCAGGAACCGCAGTACGGCACCGCTGTGCCCGACGCGATCCAGAACCCGGAGGCACACGCCAGATATGGCCAGCACCGGGCCGATGACCTCTACCAGGACGTGGAGATGCCGGACTGGGCGGACCTGCCTAAGGACCAGCACGGCCGCGTGGACATCAACAGCGACCTCGACGCCATCGTGGACCGCTCCCAGCCCGCCTACGGCACCGACGAGCTCGGGAACCCCTTGGATAGAGCCGAGTACGCGAACCGGTACAGCGAGTTGGACGAGTTCCGGCCGGACGAGTACCGGGCGGCCTATCCGGACAACGCCGGGGCGGTCGAAGGAACCATCCGGACGTACTCGTCGTACGACGAGCTGCAGTCCGACTTTGGGAATGTCCAGCTGGACCGGATCGGCCCCAACGGCGGAGCCTACCTGGCCATCGAGGGAACCCCGTGGCACATGCGCGGCCTGCCGGTCGATACCCTCGGCAAGGAGCTGCACCACTTCGAGCTTGGCCGCCTGCCCGAGGGCGTCGAGGTCGAGGTCTCCGAAATCGCCCCGGCTTTCGGGCGCCCGGGCGGCGGAACCCAGCTGCGGTTCCTCGACACCACCCAGGGCCCCGATCCCAAAGCCATCGGCGTCGACGAACTGATCCGAAGGGAAGGCCTCCACGAGACCGGGCCGCGCCGGTTCGACCCGCCGTGGGCGCGCAACGCCGGCGACCCGGTGGACCTGCTGGCCAAGCACGACCTCGACTTGTCCGCACGGAAATCAGTCATTGACGCGGTCGAAGAGCAGGGCATCACGCTAAAACCCACGACCGTCTACGAGGTGGAGGGCCGCGGCAAGTTTTACACGAACTCCGCCGGCCACATCCAGCAGATCGAGGCTCCCAGCGGATCCAAGGGCAACTGGAATCCCGAACTGAACAACCCGCGGCCCAACGTCCGGTACCACATCGACGGCAACATCGTGGTCCACACCGACGGGTTCGGGCGCCCCACGGCACTGCACGCCCACGACCTCGAGTACTTTCCCAAGGAGCAGGCCGACACCTGGCGGCATCCCGGCAACCAGACCCACGTGGGCGGTCACGGCGGCGGCGACTACGACGGCGGCCACCTCCTCGCGGCCATGTTCGGCGGACCGGGGGAGAAGATCAACCTGATTCCCCAGCTGAACATCCAAAACCGGAACCTCGGCCTGGGCGCCCTGACGCCCATCGAGCGGTTGCGGCTGACGGGGGCCGCCGACACCTGGTATGACACCGAGCTTTGGATCCGCGACCGGCTCCGCGACGTGCCTCCCGGGGGCAGCAAGCCCTCGGTCACGTGGGACGTCCGCCCGATCTACGATGCTGGTGGGGGAAACCGTGTTCCACATATGGTGGAACTCAAGGTAACGGTTAACGGCCAAACCCGGCGCTTCGACTTCGAAAACTAAGGAATGTACTCCTCGTGACATCACAGCTGCTCTCCGACGAGTTTTTGTCGGCCATGGCAACCGCGGCCTCTTCGCGGTTCCGGACCTATCGGGAGATCCGGCTGGAGTTCGAGATCTACGGTGCAACCGTCTCCTGGACGGAGATGGCACAAACCGCTGAAGGCGCCTGGGTCAGCATTGACTTCTCCGAGGCCGTGCCGCTGGACCGCAGGGCGTTAAAGTCGGACAAAGCCGCCAGCTACACCAAAGGCAAGGGCACATGGTTCGCCGCCCGGCTGACCCTGGTCCCGGACGAAGAGCCGCGGTTCGAACGGTTCGACACGGAGCCGTTGGATCCCGCCCCGGGCGCCCTCCAGATGCCGGTACCTCCCGCTGGGGTCCAGGCCGAGCTGGCCCTGTTTCCGCGCGAACAGGAACGGGTTCCCGGCTGGATGCGCGACCTCCTTGAAAGCAACGGTTTGGACGTGCCGTATCTGGACCCGGCGACCGAAGAGCTGGTGCTTGGCAGTGAACGGGCCCCGTTCCAGGACCCCGCCCAGTAGCTCCCCCGCACCCTCCCGGAAGAAGGAACCCATTCCATGTCCGAACAGACGCCTGTGCTGCTCCGCCAACAGCAGTTGGCCGAGATACTCGCCGGCTGGATGCTGCAGGCCGTCAATTCCGAGCCCGGCTGGGACCGGATGGTGCTGGAGCTGAAACCATCCGCCGGCGCCATGCTCATGCGCATCACCCAAGACCGCGCCGGCATGGCAGCGGCCAATGCCGGCGCCCTGCAGCCCGGCACCGCGCCCTTCGACGCCGCCGTCGAACTGCGCAGCCTCAGCGCGGGGGAGAACGGAGAATCCTGGCGCTCGGCAGCCGTGAACCTCTCTGCACGGGACTGGCCGGAGCCGAAATACTCCCTGGACACCTACTTCAATTTCGACCAGCCCGCGCCTGATTTCGGTCTGGGAGAACCGGCCGACCAGGGGCCCGCATCAGCGGCCGGACAGGAACAGGCCGGCCGGCGCGGGCTGGACAACCGCTTGGTCGCCGACGCCGTGGCGAGATTCAGCGAGAATCCGGGGAAGGCGGCGGCCGTCAATGTGTTGCGCCACCTGATCGGCAGCGAAGTGTTGCTCGATGCCACAGATAATCCCGGCCGCCCGGGCATCAGCGTCGTCGAAGTCCACGGTTCGCCGTCCGTGCTCGCCTTCACCTCGCAGGAGAAGCTGGCCGAATTCCGGGCCTCCACGGGCCGGCCGGGGGCGCCGGTGTCCTGGGTCCAGCCCGGCGAGGAACTGGTGAAGTTCGTCGACGGCCACCGGGACATTGCCTACCTCTACATCAATCCCGCCGGCCCCGCCTGCGCCCTCGGTCGTCCGGAAATCAGCTTCGCGGCCGGGAGCCTGGCCAATGTCGGCCTGAAGCGGGCCGTGGCAAGCCAGGGCGGCACCGACGCCGTCGCCGAACAGCTCAAGCGGCCCGGCGCCGTTGTTCTGGCGGTTGACCGTTCCGGCGAGGGTGGCTCCGACGGGGGCCCGATCCTGCTCAAGGGCCAGGACGGCGGGCCGATTCTTCCCGTATTCTCCTCCGGGCCGGAAGTTGCCGCTTTCCGGCCGGCGGCGCGGTTCAGGGAAGTGCCGGCAACCTGGGCGATCGACATGCTGCGCCAGAGGCCCGAACTGTCGATGGTGGTGGACCCCGCCGGCCCGGAAGCGCTGCTCCGCGCCTCGGACTTCTGACATGGCCGCCCACCTGGGGCAGTTGGACGAAGCCCTGCTGACGACGGCTGCAGAGTGGTTCGGGGGCCGCAGTTCGCTGGAGGACGGCGCCTGGACCGTGCGGAACGACTACGGCGTCCGGATGTCCATCGCGGCCGAGGCCGACGGCTTCGTCTTTCGGGACATCATCGCGCCTTACTGGCCCGGGAAGCCGGAATACGTCCGGACCACGGACCCGGAGGCCCTGCTGCGCTGCCTGTTGTTCCGGGCCGCGTTCTGGCAGCGCAAACGCCGCGGCCTGCGCTTTCTGGCTCTCTCCGACCAGGGGATGGATGACGCCGGCGGCTGGACGCTTCGCACCAAGCCGCACAAGTCGCCCGCCGTGCTCGAACGTACGGGACCCGGCGGCACCGTCACCGCCGGCTTTCCGGTGGCACGCGACGCGCGGATCTTCACCCGGTATGCTGCGCTTCCGCTGGAGTCCCTCGTGGTGTCACTCGTCGCGGCGGACGGTGCCCCGCTGTTCGGGCCGGGCAGGCCAGGCCACGTTCTCCAAGGGCTGCCGGGCCGGCTGGCGGAACTGCCGCCCGAACGGATGGACAAGGCCGCACAGTACGCCGCCATAGCCGAACCGCTGATCCGTGACGATCAGTGGGCGATCATGAACGCGGCCGGAGAGCGCACGACCGTCAGCGCGACCGCCGACGGGTACATCCTGGACTTTGAAATGCCGCACGACAACGCGGACCGGAAAAGGTCCTACGTGCGCACCGAGGACCCGGACATACTTACACGTTGCCTGTTGTTCCTCAGCGGCCGGGCCAACCGGTTCCTGGAGGCAGCGGACGCCGGGGATGGTTTCCTGCCCTACACCGACCGATACGGTTGCCGGGTCGAGGACCCCGACCAGGCCTACCCCGTCACCCTCACCGGCACCAGCGAGCGGGGGGAGTTCAGGGCCTTCTTCCCGGCCGGCACCGGGGCGCGCCACCTGACCTATTACTCCGGGGCGCCCATCGAGGAGCTGCTGGCGTCGATCGAGTCGGACGACGGCTCGCCGCTGTTCGGTCCGAACCGGCTGGGAGCCGCCGGCTGAGGGCCGGACGATGCGGCAAGCCTGAGGAGCCGCACCGGTCCCTGGCCCGGCGACGCACCGCCGGCGCCCGGGCGCCAGTGAGATACGCGGCACACTGTTAGGAGGGAAACCGGCGGGCATTTAGAATAGGAAACTGTGCGCTTATTGCGCAGGAGGATTCCCGAAGAAGAAGGACTGCCCGTGTCTAACTCTGCCGAGGCCATCACCCAGCGTCCCCTGAGGGTGGCTATCGTCGGCGCCGGACCAGCCGGCGTTTACGCCGCCGACATCCTCACCAAGGCGGAGCGGGATTTCGAGGTCAGCATCGACCTCTTCGACCGCTACCCCGCGCCCTACGGGTTGATCCGCTACGGCGTGGCCCCCGACCACCCGCGGATCAAGGGCATCGTCAACGCCCTGCACAAGGTGCTGGACCGCGGCGACATCCGCTTCCTGGGCAATGTCGACTACGGCCGGGACCTGACCCTGAGCGACTTCCGGCACTTCTACGACGCGGTGATCTTCGCGACGGGCGCCATCCAGGATGCCGAGCTGGACATCCCCGGCGTTGAGCTCGAAGGATCCTTCGGCGCGGCAGACTTCGTGTCCTGGTACGACGGGCATCCGGACGTGCCCCGCGACTGGCCGCTGGAGGCCAAGGAGATCGCGGTCATCGGCAACGGCAACGTGGCGCTGGACGTGGCCCGCATGCTCTCCAAGCACGCCGACGACCTGCTCAGCACCGAGATCCCGGACAACGTGTACCGCGGCCTGAAGAACTCTCCCGTCACCGATGTGCACGTCTTCGGCCGGCGCGGTCCGGCGCAGGTGAAGTTCACCCCGCTGGAGCTGCGCGAGCTTTCGCATTCGCGCGACGTGGACATCGTGCTCTACCCGGAGGACTTCGACTTCGACGAGGGCTCCGACGAGGCGATCCGCTCCAACAACCAGACCAAGACGATGGTCAACACCCTGACCAACTGGCTGGTGGAAGAACAGGACACCGGCGCTTCCCGCCGCCTGCACCTGCACTTCCTGCACACGCCCGTGGAAATCGTGGAAGGCAGCGGCGACGGCGCCGGGAACGTGGCGGCGATCAAATTCGAGCGCAACGAGCTGGACGGCACCGGCAACGTCCGCGGCACCGGCGAAATCGTCGAATACCCGGTCCAGGCCGTCTACCGGGCCATCGGTTACTTCGGCTCCGAGCTGCCCGAGGTCGGCTACGATGCCCGCCGCGGCGTCATCCCGAACGAGGGCGGGCGTGTGCTGGACGAGGACGGCAACCCGGTGCCGGGCATCTATGCCACCGGCTGGATCAAGCGCGGGCCGGTGGGCCTGATCGGCCACACCAAGGGCGATGCGCTGGAGACCATCGGCTTCCTGCTCGAGGACCGGCTGGACCTGCCCGCTGCCTCCGATCCCGCCGAGGATGCGATCATCAAGCTGCTCGAGGAGCGAGGCGTCGCCTACACCACGTGGGAAGGCTGGCTGAAGCTGGATGCCCATGAGCGTGAGCTCGGGGCCTCCTTCGTCCCCGAAAACAACGACGGCGATGTTCCCGCCGTCGAGCGCGAGCGCGTCAAGGTGGTCCCGCGCGAAGAAATGGTGAAGATCTCGCAGCACTGATCCGCGGAACCGGGTACCCGGTTCCGCGCGGGGAGCCCGCCCGACCCGGCGCCGCACCGGCGCGCGGTGTGCTAGCGCTTGAGGTAGAAGCGCAGGACGTCGCCGCCGGGAAGTTCCACGCGGACCTTGTCGTCGCCGGGCGTGCTGAGGCGGGCTTCGGGATAGGTGGAACGCAGGCAGCTGAGCAGCGCCTGGTAAGGATCCGGGAGACAAGCATCCGGTCCTCGTGGGCTTCCCGGTTCCGGGCGGTGGAGCCAGGTCCGGAAGCGGCCGCCGCACCGCTGCAGCAGGGACTGTACTGGAGCCACCATCGCCATCCTCGCCCGCTTCACTGCCGGCCGCCGGCCGGTCTGATTCCGCGTTTCTGCCCTTTCGCCCAGTATGGGAGCCGGCGGCCCTTTATCCGCGAGGCGTCCCGGCATGTCGCGGAAGAACCGGTGTCGGGCCGGCAACGACTATGCTGAAGCCGAGCCGGTGGCCGCCGCATCCACCGGCGCCCCGATCCGCGTCGGGCGCTTCAGGTCCCACGCAGAAGGAGGCAGGGCACACCGCATGGCCAGACCGCAGAACCCGCAGCGCAAGCCGCAGCTGCTCGAGGACATCCTGGCCTACCTGCAGGACAAGAACCTCGCGGACCTGTCCTTTCGCCCGCTCGCCGAAGCCCTGGGCATCAGCAGCTACATGCTGGTCTATCACTTCGGGCACCGGGAACAGCTGCTCGAGGAGATTGTGCAACGGGTCGAGGCCGATCTCTCCGCGCCGTCGCCGGAGCAGTTGGCCGGCCTGGCGGTTCCGGAGCTGCGGCAGTTGCTGCTCCAGGTGTGGGAGCACTCGCAGACCCCGCAGAGCCTCGCCCTGCAGCGCCTGGGCTTCGAAGTAGCCATCCAGCAGGCGGCCGCCCGGCACACCACCGATCCGGCGCCGCCGGCGCGACCGCCCGGGTTCGTTCGCTGGCGCGATGC
>NZ_JBNHGF010000125.1:0-6990 GCF_059091005.1 Arthrobacter sp. Y3223164 | reverse complement strand
AGCGGTGCTCCCTGGCTGCCCGACACGGGCTGCAGCGCTCCCGGGCGGCCGCAACCCGGTGACGGTGCTGCCGGGAGTCGCCGCACCGGTTGCGGTGCTCCCGGACGTCCTCTCACCGGTTGCGGTGCTTCCGTGGCTTTCCGGACCGGTCATGGGCTCTGCCTCCATCTTGTCGGTAGTGCGCGAGTGTCCACACCTTCAAATTATCATTCTGCCCCAGTCTGGCCCCTCAGCCGTAGGGAGTAGTTTCACTGGAGGGCTGTGGAACAAAAAATATGAGTAAACGCTTACGTTCACCTGCCCTGCGAACTAGGCTGGCAGGCAGCCCGTGTCCGCGCCCGTTTCCGCAAGGGACCAGTGATGAGCAAGGTCGTGCAATTCCCGAAGCAGTTCCTGTGGGGCGCCGCGACGGCCGCCTACCAAATCGAAGGTGCGTCCCGGGACGACGGCCGCACCGATTCCATCTGGGATGTCTTCTGCCGGCTGCCGGGGGCCACCGTGGGCGGCGAGACCGGCGAACGGGCCTGCGACCACTACCGCCGCTACCGCGAGGACGTCGCGCTGATGTCAGCCCTGAACCTGGGTGCCTACCGGTTTTCCACGTCCTGGCCGCGGGTCAAACCGGACGACGCGGTCGTGAACCCGGCCGGCCTGGATTTCTATTCGCGCCTGGTGGACGAACTGTGCGCGGCGGGCATTAAGCCCTGGCTCACGCTGTACCACTGGGATTTGCCGCAGGCGCTGCAGGAGAACGGCGGCTGGGCGAACCGGGACACCGCCTACCGCTTTGCGGAATACGCCCTGGCGGTCCATGAGGCGCTCGGTGACCGGGTACGCGTCTGGACCACGCTCAACGAGCCATGGTGCTCGGCGTTCCTCGGCTATGGTTCGGGCGTCCATGCGCCGGGCATCCAGTCGAGGCCGCAGGCCTTGGCGGCCATGCACCACCTGCTGCTGGGGCACGGGCTGGCCTCCGACGAGCTGCGCCGCCGCGATCCGGCCGCCGAGCTGGGCCTCACCCTGAACTTCACGGTGGCGGATCCCCTGAATCCGGAGGATCCCGTCGATGTGGACGCCGCCCGCCGCATCGACGGCCAGTTCAACCGCGCCTTTCTGGACCCCGTCTTCCGCGGTTCCTACCCGGCGGATTTTCTGGTGGACGTGGGGCCGTACGGACTGGAAGCCAGGATCCGGGACGGCGACCTGGCTCTGATCGGAACCAGGATCCAGGTGCTGGGGGTCAACTACTACCACGGTGAAGCGGTGACCGGGCACCCCCGCCCGGACGCGGAAAACACGCATGCCGCCCCGGTCGAGCGTCCGCTGGCGCCGCCCTACCCCGCGGCCGACCATGTCAGCTCTGTTCCCCGCGGGCTGCCCACGACGGCGATGGGCTGGGAGATCCAGCCGGAAGGACTGCACCGGCTGCTCGTCCGTTTGCAGCACGAGTACAGCGGCCCGGCCGGGACGGCGCTCTTCGTCACCGAGAATGGGGCGGCCTTCGACGACGAGGTCTCGGCCGACGGCGCCGTGCATGACCGGCAGCGGCTGGAGTTCCTGCGCGCACACATCCTGCAATGCCACCGTGCCATCCAGGACGGCGTGGACCTGCGCGGCTACTTCGGCTGGTCGCTGATGGACAACTTCGAGTGGGCCTGGGGCTACAGCAAACGCTTCGGCCTGACCCGGGTGGACTACGCCACCCTGGAGCGCACCGTCAAGGACAGCGGCCGCTGGTATGCGCAGGTCGCGGCCGGCAACCGGGTCGCCTCGGCCTAGCCAAAGAAAAATCCCGCAGCCGGCGCGGGGTGCGGGATTCTGCCTTGCAGCTCCCCCGACTGGACTCGAACCAGTAACCCTTCGATTAACAGTCGAATGCTCTGCCAATTGAGCTACGGGGGATTGAAGCGAGTAAAACTCTAGCAGGACGGCGGCACGGAGACGAAATCGGCCTCGCGCCGAGGGCCCCCAAACGCACAGGATCCCCGCCTCCTGCAGAAGGCGGGGATCCAGTGTTTGTCCGCTCCCCCGACTGGACTCGAACCAGTAACCCTTCGATTAACAGTCGAATGCTCTGCCAATTGAGCTACGGGGGAAAGAAATCATCCGCCACCGGCGGTTTGACCTCCAACAGCATACTCAATGGAGGCCGGAACTTGCCAATTGAAGGCCCGGCCTACTCCGCGCGAAGGGCCCGCCGCTGCATTTCCAGTTCCATCAGTTCACGGTTGATCTGCTGGAAACTCTCGGGATCGGACGCTGGATCCATCCGTTGCAACTGGCCCAGCTTGTCGGCCTTCAGGTGGGTGATCTGCAGGTCCTGCAGCCGGTTCAGGATCCCCCGGCAATACAGCCGCAGGGCGTCGTCGTTTTGTGCAGGCAGCGGGGTCACCGCAAGTTCCGAGACGAAGGTGCGCAGCTCCTCCGGGACCTCCTGGCGGATGGTCTCCACCCACTGCGAGGGTGTGGCACCGGAAACACCCGCAGCCCGGACGGCGCCGTGGATGGCCACGTGCACGGGCGCCAGGAAGCGGGCCTGCATGAACTGTTCCCACTGGTTGGCATCGAGGAGGCCGGGCTGCTGGATGGCCACTTCCAGTGCCTGGTGTTCCAGGCGGACCACGGGATCACGCAGGTCCGGCCGCGGAAAGGCAGGGGGTGCCGCGTACTGGCCGGATTCCCGGGCGTAGTCCGTTTCTCCGCCGGCCTCGGCGCCCCTGCCGTAGCCGTGCTGCGCGGCCTGCCCGTAGGCCGGCCGGCCGTCCTGTTGCCGGGGGGAAGGATTTCCCGGATTCCATGCGTCCCGGCCCTGCTGACCGCCGCCGCGCCGGTACGGTCCGGGCGGCTGCTGGTTGCCGCGGCTCGATTCCTGCCCGCGGTCCTGCTGGCCCCGCTCGCGGCCCGCCGCCCGGGTCCCGGCTTCCTGTCCCCGTTTAGCGGCCCCGGCCACCGCCCGGGTGACGTCGTCGATGTCCATGCCCAGCCAGCCGGCGAGCTCGCGCGAGTAGCCGGGACGCATGGCGGGGTCCCTGATCTCGGCGACCACCGGGGCCGCGGCACGGAGGGCCTGGACCCTTCCTTCGACCGTGTCCAGGTTGAACTTCTTCAAGGTGGCCTTGATCGCGAACTCGAACAGCGGACGGCGGGAGCTGATCAACTCGCGCACCGCACCCTCGCCGTGGCTCAAACGCAGGTCGCATGGATCCGCGCCGCTCGGCTCGACGGCTACGTAGGTCTGGGCAACAAAGCGCTGGTCTTCCTCGAAGGCGCGCAGCGCGGCCTTTTGGCCCGCCTCGTCGCCGTCGAAGGTGAAGATCACTTCCCCTCCGGTTCCGTCATCGGAGAGCAGGCGCCGGGCGATCTTGATGTGGTCGGTGCCGAAGGACGTGCCGCACGTCGCCACGGCCGTCCCGATGCCCGATAGGTGGCAGGCCATCACGTCCGTGTAGCCCTCCACGACCACCAGTTGGCGGTTGCGCGCGATGTCCCGTTTGGCCAAGTCGATCCCGTACAGGACCTGCGACTTCTTGTAGAGCGCCGTCTCCGGCGTATTGAGGTACTTGGGGCCCTGGTCATCCTCGAAGAGCTTGCGGGCACCAAATCCTATGGTCGCCCCCGTCAGGTCGCGGATGGGCCAGATGAGCCGGCCACGGAACCGGTCATAGATCCGGCTGTTCCTGCCATCGGATCCGTCCGATCCGCCGGAGAACATGCCGGTCATGCGCAGTTCGTCCTGGGTGAAGCCGCGGCCGGTGAGGTGCTTGAGCAGGCCGTCCCAGCCCTGCGGGGCGTAGCCGACGGCGAACTGCTCCGCGGCTGCCTGGTCGAAGCCCCGTCCGGAGAGGAACTCCCGGGCCGCCGCGGCACCCGGGCTCTGGAGCTGCTCCCGGAAGAACTCCGCGGCAACCTTGTGTGCGTCCAGCAGCCGCTGCCGCTTGCCCACGTCCTCCCGGCGGGGGCCGGTACCGCCGTCTTCGTACCGGAGCGTGTAATTGATCCGGTGGGCGAGTTTCTCCACGGTCTCGCTGAACGTGGTGTGATCCATCTTCTGCACGAAGGAGATGACGTCGCCGCCCTCGCCGCAGCCGAAGCAGTGGTAGGTGCCCACCTGCGGACGGACGTGGAACGACGGCGACCGCTCGTCGTGGAAGGGGCACAGGCCCTTGAATGACCCGATGCCGGCCGACTTCAGCGTGACGTAGCCGTCGATGACTTCCTTGATGTCGGTACGCTGGCGGACTTCATCGATGTCTTCACGCTTAATGAGTCCGGCCATAGTCCCATGGTATGCAGCCGCGCCAAATCGGCGCCGGAACCGCGGCGGCCTGTGCCCCAGGCGCCGCGCGCAGCCGCCTGTGGAGGGAAGCTGCTCGCGGCCCGCAACCTCACAGGAGGGTGCGGTGGGCCCCCATCAGGCGTTCGTGCAGCGCCAGGGCGGAGACATCGGTGAGCGAGGCGATCTGGTCGATGACCACGCGAAGGCGGCCGCCGTCGTCGTCCGCATCCCGCCAATCCGAGGCAAAGGGCTCCTCCAGATGCTTCTCCCCCGTGGCATGGAGCTCGCTGACCAGGTCGTGCAGGATCTCCTGCTGGTGTTCGTAGACCGGCTGGCGCAGGTCCGCGGTCATCACGAACGTGGTGGCCAGGCCCTTCATCACCGCGATCTCGACGGCGGTTTCCTGCGGCACCACCAGCTCCGCCCCGTAGCGGGTCAGCTGCTGCGGGCCGTAGATGGAGCGGGTGGCTTCCATCGCGCTCGAGCAGAAGCGGCCGATCAGCTGGCTGGTCATGTCTTTCAGCGCCGCCATGGCCTTGCGGCTGCCGTCGGCCTCGCGCACCCAGACGCCGGATTGCTCCAGCCGGGTCAGTGCTTCGTCCACCTCTTGGGCGTCGCTGGAGGGCAGGTACCACTGCTGGGTGTAGCCGATGACCCGGCTGCGGGTGTCGGGGCTGTCCAGCCACTTGAGCTGGATGCGCCCGGCCACGATGGCGTCTTCGACGTCGTGCACGGAGTAGGAGATATCGTCGGCGAGGTCCATCACCTGGGCCTCCAGGCAAGACCGGCGCTCCGCGGCGCCTTCGCGCAGCCAGTTGAACACGGGAAGGTCGTCTTCGTAGGCGCCGAACTTGCTGGTGCGCTTGCCGTGGATCACCGGCGCGTCGTCGGCGGACCACGGGTATTTGCAGGCCGCGTCCAGGCTGGCCCGGGTCAGGTTCAGCCCGGCCGGGGATCCGTCCGGGCGCAGGATCTTGGGCTCCAGCCGGGTCAGCAGCCGCAGGGTCTGGGCGTTGCCTTCGAAACCGCCGATGGCGTGGGCCGCGGCGTTGAGTGCGGTCTCCCCGTTGTGGCCGAACGGGGGATGGCCCAGGTCGTGGGACAGGCAGGCGGCGTCCACCACGTCGGGGTCGCAGCCCAGGGTACGGCCCAGTTCGCGGCCGACCTGGGCCACTTCCAGGCTGTGCGTCAGCCGGGTCCGCACAAAGTCGTCCGTGTCCGGGGACACCACCTGGGTCTTGGCGCCCAGCCGCCGCAGTGCCGACGAGTGCAGAACCCGGGCCCGGTCGCGTTCGAACTGCGTGCGGTAGGTGCTCTTCGGCTCCTCTGTGTACCAGCGTTCCTGGTCGAACTCCGTGTAGCCCGGCGTGGGCGGGGCCGGGCGCCCGGTGCGTACCTTAGCCACCGGAGACGTCCAGTTCAGCGGCGGCGATCATGGCCTTGTGGTCCGCGTTCAGCTCCCGGCTGGAAAGCCAGCCGTCGGGCAGCGCCGTGCGTTTGGGCGAACCGGCCCGGCCGCGCGGGCCCTCGGCGTCCGCCCCCGGGTAGGGAGCGTCGGCATCCAGTTCGGCCAGCAGTTCGCGCAGCACCTCGAGGGTGGGCACCTGGGCCAGCGCGGCACGCAGCTCGCCGCCCACCGAGTATCCCTTGAAGTACCAGGCCACGTGCTTGCGGATGTCCCGCAGGGCCTTGCCCTCGTCCTCGAAGTAATCCACCAGCAGCTCGGCATGCCGGTAGAAGCTGTCCGCGACGTCCTTCAACCCCGGCCGGAAGCGCCTGTCGGTTCCTTCGAAGGCGGCCTGCAGGTCCCCGAACAGCCACGGGCGGCCTTGGCAACCGCGTCCGACGACGACGCCGTCCACTCCCGTTTGTTGCACCATCCGCACCGCATCCTCGGCGCTCCAGATGTCTCCGTTGCCCAGCACCGGGATGTCCGGCAGGGCTTCCCGCAGTTCCGCGATCGCGTTCCAGTCGGCCTTGCCCGAGTAGAACTGGCTGGCGGTGCGGCCGTGCAGCGCCACGGCCGCCACCCCGGCGTCGCGGGCGATCTTGCCGGCCTCGATGAAGGTCAGGTGCTCGTCGTCGATCCCCTTGCGCATCTTGATGGTCAGCGGGACGTCGCCCTTGGCGGCTTCGCGGGTCGCCGCCTGGACGATCGCGGTAAACAGTTCGGTCTTCCAGGGCAGCGCCGAGCCGCCGCCGCGGCGCGTGACCTTCGGCACCGGGCAGCCGAAGTTCAGGTCGATGTGGTCGGCGCGGTCTTCCTCCACCAGCAGGCGGACGGCGGCGCCGACGGTTTTGGGATCCACGCCGTAGAGCTGGACGGACCGCACGTCCTCGTCCTCATCGTGCGAGATGATCCGCATGGACTCCCGGTTGCGTTCGACCAGCGCGCGGGACGTGACCATTTCCGCCACATACAGGCCACCGCCGTACTGGCGGCAGAGCCGGCGGAACGCCTTGTTGGTGATGCCGGCCATGGGTGCCAGCACCACCGGGGTGTCGACGGTTATCGGGCCGAGTTTGAGCGGCGGAAGCTCGAGCTTGGCGCCCGATTCGGGGGCAGCGGTAAGTGTCACCCCACCATTCTCTCAAAACCGGGCAAATCCGTCCGCCGGCACCGGCGCCTGTGGACTAACGGCCCCGGTCCGCCGCGCCGCCGTTCCTCCGCGTCGCCGGGGTTCGTCCGCGTCCGCGGGACAGCCGGGCCGAGC
>NZ_JBNHGF010000124.1:0-7043 GCF_059091005.1 Arthrobacter sp. Y3223164 | reverse complement strand
GCGGCCGCCTGCAGGCGGCCGCGACCGGCGCCAGGGTGACCCTTAGTACACCGGCTTCGAGGGCTCCACGTCCCTGACCCACGCCAGGATTCCACCGTCGAGGTGGGATACCCGGGTGTAGCCCCGAGCCAGCAGGCTCTGCAGGACTTCGGCCGAGCGCGCGCCCGATTTGCAGTGGAAAACCAGGTCTCTGTCCCGGGGCAGGTCCTCCAGGGCCTCGCCGGACAGGATGCGTCCCTTCGGAAGCAGGACGGCGCCTGGGATGTTCACCACTTCGTATTCGCCCGGTTCGCGGACGTCGATCAGCTCGAAGTCGCCCCCGCCGGCATCGCGGTCGGCCAGCATCCGGGACAGGGTGCGGGCGTCGACGGCGTGGTCGGCATCGACCCGGCGCGGCGGCGCGACCCCGCAAAACGCCTCGTAGTCGGCCAGCCCGGTGATCGGATCGGCGTCCGGATCCTTGCGCACCTTCAGCTCCCGCCAGCTCATCTGGAGGGCATTGAAGACCAGGACCCGGCCCAACAGCGTCTGCCCGATGCCGGTGATCAGCTTGATCGCCTCGTTGACCATCACGGAGCCGATCTGTGCGCACAGGACGCCGAGCACACCGCCCTCGGCGCAGGACGGCACCGAACCGGGCGGCGGCGCCTCCGGATAGAGATCGCGGTAGTTCGGCCCGTGGGCGTCCCAGAAGACACTGACCTGCCCGTCGAACCGCAGGATGGATCCCCACACGTAGGGCTTGCCCAGCAGCGCGGCGGCGTCATTGACCAGATACCGGGTGGCGAAGTTGTCGGTGCCGTCCAGGATGACGTCGTAGCCGGCGAAAATTTCCAGGACGTTGCCGGTGTCCAGCCGGACCTCGTGCAGCACCACATCCACTCCGGGGTTCAGCGCCAGGATGCTGTCCCGCGCCGAGGCCGCCTTGCTGCGCCCCAGGTCCGCCACGCCATGGATGACCTGGCGCTGCAGGTTGCTCGCTTCCACCGCGTCGTCGTCCACGATCCCGATCCGGCCCACCCCCGCAGCGGCCAGGTACAGCATGGCCGGCGATCCGAGGCCGCCGGCGCCGATCACCAGCACCCTGGCGTTCTTCAGCCTCAGCTGGCCGGCCATGCCGACTTCGGGGATGATCAGGTGCCGCGAATACCGCTCGGTCTCGGCCTTGCTGAGGGACGCTGCCGGTTCCACGAGCGGCGGCAGCCGCCGGGTCTCCAAGGTGCTCATTCTTCCAATCTACGCCCCAGCCGGTTGCTGGTGCGTAGACTGGTCGGGACTGACACTTACTGCACCGTGGCGCTGTAAGTTTTCCTGACCGCAGCGCCGGAAGAGGCCGTGTACTACCGTGACGACAGAACCCCGCTCAGCCGCCAAGCCCACCCGACTGCCGCGGGAGGAACGACGGCGCCAGCTGCTGCAGGCGGCACACGAGGTCTTCGTGGTCAATGGCTACCATGCGGCGGCGATGGACGAGATCGCCGACGCAGCGAACGTGAGCAAGCCGGTGCTCTACCAGCACTTCCCCGGCAAGCGGGAGCTCTATCTGGCCCTGCTGGATCACCACCTGGAATCGCTGAACGCGATGCTGATGGCTGCGCTGAACTCGACGACGGACAACAAACTCCGCGTGCACGCCACCATCCGGGCCTACTACCAGTTCATCGCCCAGGACAGCCAGGCGCACCGGCTGGTCTTCGAATCCGACCTGAACAACGACCCCGACGTGAGCGGCCGCTTGGAGGACTTCAATGCGCGGCTGGCCAGCGCCATCGCCGGAGTCATCGCCGAGGACACCAAGCTCTCGGCGGTCGAGGCCACACTGCTGGGCCGGGCCCTGGCCGGCATGGCGCAGATCAGTGCCCGGCACTGGCTGCGCTCAGGCGGGGAACTGGACCAGGACGCCGCGAGCGAACTGATCTACCGTTTAGCTTGGCGCGGAATTTCACGCTTCCCGAAGGAACCCTAGGATAGATTCGCCAGTAGGGAACCCACCCGGCTTACAGCATTACCAGGAGGCATCAGCGTGGAAGTGAAGATCGGCATGCAGAACGTCGGCCGTGAAATCGTGCTCGATTCGTCGCAGTCGCCGGACGAGGTGGCCGAGATCGCGAGCCGCGCCATGAACGGCGGCGCCGAGCTGCGCCTGACCGACGCCAAGGGACGCCTGGTCATCATCCCGTCCAATGTCCTGGCCTACGTCGAGATCGGCGCCGAGGGGCCGCGCCCCGTCGGATTCGGCGCTCTCTAACCACCCATGGTCGCACTGGTCCTGCTGGTGCTCGTCGCCGCCGCCGTCGGCTTCACCGCCTGGGCGGTGGACCGGCGGCGCCACGCCTACGGGGTGCTGCTGCTGCCCGGGATCGCGGTGGCGGCGGCGGTGCTGCTCTGGTTCGTCCTCATGGCCGCCGGCCTCGGCTCCGAACCGGGCGTGCACTTCCTGTCCTGGCTGCTGCCGATGGCCGTTTCCGTTCCGGCCGCGTGGGCCGGTGCCTGGTGGATCGGACGCCGCCGCGTGCAGCGGGATACCGAACGGCTGACCGCCCTGCTGGGCTGAACGAAGCCGGCCGGGCAGGAAAGCTAGCCGGGATAGCCGTCCGGGTCCGCGTCCGCGCCAAGCTTCCGCGCCAGCACGCTCACCGCTGCCGCCGCGGACACGTCACGGGTAGTGACTGCCGAATCGGCGTCATGCGACGTGAAGCGCAACAAGACCTTGTTGTACCGCCAGTCCAGGTCCGGGTGGTGCCGCTGCTCCTCAGCCAGGTCGCCCACGGCGGCAATGAAGTTCAGGGCCTCGCGCCCATTGTCCAGCTTGAACGCGCTGACCAGCGCTCCGTCCGCGTAGCGCCACTGCGGCAACCCGCGCAGCTGCCGGTCTATTTCCTCACTGTCGAGTACGTCTTTCGCACGTCCCACGATGCCCTCCCGGTTGCGCGGCGGTCTGCCGCGCGGCCCGGCTGCCGCGGCTTGCGGCCGCCTGTGCCGCCAGCCTACCGGTGAAGCCAACCCCGTTGAAGGCCTGCACTCACGCCGTCAGGCCCAGGTCATTCATTCGGCGCGAATGGTTTTGGGTCAGCCGGGCAAACAACTCTCCGGTGGCCTGTGCCTGCCGGTCGGGATCCTGCCCCCGCATCAGCTCGCTGAGCACGGCGCGCTCAATCCCGATCCGCTGGGCCTGGGTCAAGGCCTCCCCCACCAGCCTGCGCCCCCACAGCGCCAGCCGCGAGGCCAGCCGCGGATCGTCGGCCAGCACCTGCTGCAGCCGGGCCGCGATCATGGAGATCTGCTCGGTGTTCTCCTTGATCCGGGCAACCAGCTTCTGCGTCTCGCTGTCGAGGGCTCCGGCGATGTGCAGGTAGAAGTCCCCCAGCACGCCGTCGGTGACGTAGGCCTTCATCAGGGACTCGTACCAGTCGGCCGGGCGCGTCCGGTCGTGGAAGGCATCGATGGAGGGCTGGAACGGGGCCATGGCCGTCTCCACGTCCACGCCGAGTTGCTCCAGCTGCGCGGCCACGGCCTCGAAATGTTCAAACTCGGTCACCGCGAGCCGGCCGACGGCGGCCCGGTCATGCAGGGTGGGCGAAAAGCGTGCGTCGGAGGAAAACCGCTCGAAGGCGGACAGCTCGCCGTAGGCCATCACGCCGTACAGATCGATCAGGAATTGCCGGCGGCGGCCGGAATCCTCGCCGGGCGCTGCGGGAACGGTGCTCACGGTGCTCATGAATCCAAGGGTAGCGTCCCATTTCGACGCGGCTGCCGTTAGGCTAACCGTGTGCCGTACCCGCATTTGGACCCGAAGGTCAACGAGTCCCAGCATCTGCTGGCACGGGTGCTGAAAGACCTGCGGACAGAGTTCGACCTGCCGCAGGAGTTCGACGCGGGCGCACTCGCGGAGGCCCGGGCCGCCGTGGCCGCCCATCGGCTGCCGGAGACCGATCTGACCGCACTGGAATTCGTAACCATCGATCCGCCCGCGTCCACCGACTTGGACCAGGCCCTGTACATCGAGTCCACCGACGGCGGTTACACGGTCTGGTACGCGATCGCCGACGTCCCCTCCTTCGTGGAGGCCGGCGGCGAACTGGATGCCGAAACCCGGCGGCGGGGCCAGACCATCTACGCCCCGGACGGACGGATCCCGCTGCATCCCGACGTCATCGGCGAACAGGCCGGGTCGCTGCTGGCGGACCAACTGCGGTCGGCCTATGTGTGGCGATTCGAGCTCGACGCCGCCGCGCGCGTCACCGCGGCCACCCTGGAACGCGCCAGGGTGCGGAGCCGGGCCAAGCTGAACTACGAGCAGGTGCAGCAGGACATCGATTCGGGCGATGCGGCGCCCACCCTGCTGCTGCTAAAGGAAGTGGGCAGCAAGCGGGTGGAGCTCGAACGCGAGCGCGGCGGGGCGAGCTTGAATGTCCCCGACCAGGAGATCGCCCATGACGGCCGGCACTACTTCATTGTCACCAGGCCGCCGTTGCCGGTGGAGGATTGGAACGCCCAGATATCGCTGATGACCGGGATGGCCGCGGCCGAGATCATGCTGGCAGGCCGGATCGGGATACTGCGCACCATGCCGGGACCGGACGCGGACGCCGAGGCCCAGTACCGCCGGCAGACCGAGGCGTTGGGGTTCCCGTGGCCGCACGAGATGGCCTACGGCGACTATCTGCGCAGCCTGGACACCACCGATCCCAAGCAGCTGGCCCTGATGCACGGGGCCACCGCCCTCTTCCGCGGTGCCGGCTACACGCCGTTCGTCGGCGAGCTCCCGCCCGAACGGCAGCAGGCCGCCATTGCCGCACCCTATGCGCACGCCACGGCTCCCCTGCGGCGGCTGGTGGACCGTTTCGTGCTGGTGATCTGCCATGCCCTGTGCGCCGGCGAACCCGTCCCGCAGTGGGCCCAGGACGCGCTGGAGGAACTGCCCAAGCTGATGGCGGCTTCCGACCAGCTGGCGGGGCGGGTGGACCGCGCCGCCCTGGACGCCGTTGAAACGGCGCTGCTGAGCCACCGCGTCGGGGAAGAATTCGACGCCGTCGTGATCACCGGCACCCGGTACCCGGGCAACGGAAACGGAAACGGCGCCGGCGGCCGCAGCGGGAGCGGGAACGGCAACGGCAACGGGAAGGTCCTGGTGGCCGGCAGGGGCAAAGGCAACGGCGGCCAGGAGCCGTACGGCGTGGTCCAGCTCAGCGACCCGCCGGTCACCGCACGGTGCTCGGGAATCTTGGAGGCTGGGGCCACGGTGCGCGTTCGCTTGACCACGGCGGACATCGGGGAACGGCGCCTGCACTTTGAACTGGCCGACGGTTAAGTGCCCGCACGGTGCGGCGCGGGGGCCGGTTTGCCAACGACCGGTAGACTTAACCGTGTAGTACTGGATGCCCGGTCGTTGATTGAGTGAAGTGAATCCATCAACAGATCCGTCCCTACGCGATCTTAAACCTCCTTGGCTGCCTCGTTGGCCGGCCGGGAAAGCAGTTGTTAGCCCGCGATCGGCTTCCACTGGTTGCGCCACGCTTCCGCCTTGTTCCGCTCCCGCAGCACCTGCGGGACCGTTGAGCACCGCCGGCGTCGGCGCCTGAATGAACGGTATGTAATTGAACACTGAAAATATACAGGTGGCTGGCGAACAGCTCATCCACGCTGACAACAGCGCCGAAGAACTGGTCGTCGAGGCCGTGCTGGCCTCCGACGAACGCCCCCACGAACTGCCCAAGCAGACCTTCGCCGACTTCAACGTCCGCGCGGACATCGTGCGGTCGCTTTTCGACGCCGGCATCACCCACCCCTTCCCGATCCAGTCCATGACCCTGCCGGTGGCCCTCGGCGGCCACGACATCATCGGCCAGGCCAAGACCGGTACGGGCAAGACCCTGGGCTTCGGCATCCCCGCGCTGCAGCGGGTGGTGGGACCGGACGACGACGGCTTCGACAAGCTTCCGGTGCCCGGTGCGCCGCAGGCCCTGATCGTTGCGCCGACGCGCGAACTGGCCGTGCAGGTCGGCAACGACCTGATGACCGCCTCCAAGCAGCGCAACGCCCGCGTCGCCGTCATCTACGGCGGCCGCGCCTACGAGCCCCAGATCGAGCTGCTGCAGAAGGGCGTCGAGGTCGTGGTCGGCACCCCCGGCCGTCTGATCGACCTGCACCGCCAGAAGCACCTGAGCCTGAAGAACGTCCGCATCGTGGTTTTGGACGAAGCCGACGAGATGCTGGACCTGGGCTTCCTGCCGGACGTCGAGACGCTGCTGGCCGCGACCCCGGCCGTACGCCAGACCATGCTCTTCTCCGCCACCATGCCCGGACCGGTCATCGCCATGGCCCGGCGGTACATGACGCAGCCGACGCACATCCGCGCCGCAGACCCGGACGACGAAGGCATCACCAAGAAGGACATCCGCCAGGTTGTCTACCGCGCACACAACCTGGACAAGGACGAGGTGGTGGCCCGCATCCTGCAGGCCGAGGGCCGCGGCCGGACCATCATCTTCACCAAGACCAAGCGCACGGCCGCCAAGCTGTCCGAGGAGCTGATCGACCGCGGGTTCGCCGCCGGCGCCATCCACGGCGACCTCGGCCAGGGCGCCCGCGAACAGGCGCTGCGCGCGTTCCGCAACAACAAGGTGGACGTGCTGGTCGCGACCGACGTCGCCGCCCGCGGCATCGACGTGGAAGACGTCACCCACGTGATCAACTTCCAGTGCCCCGAAGACGAGAAGGCCTACCTGCACCGGGTGGGCCGGACCGGCCGCGCCGGTAACAAGGGCACCGCCGTCACCTTCGTGGACTGGGACGACGTCCCGCGCTGGGGCCTGATCAACAAGGCCCTCGGCCTGGACGTGCCGGAACCCCAGGAGACCTACTCCTCCTCACCGCACCTGTTCACCGACCTGAACATTCCCGAAGGCACCAAGGGCAGGCTTCCGCGCAGCCAGCGCAAGCTCGCCGGCATCGACGCCGAGAAGCTCGAAGACCTGGGCGAGACCGGAAAGCACCCTGCCCGCTCCGGCGGCCAGCGCCAAGACGGCGGCCGCGGCGGTGCG
>NZ_JBNHGF010000123.1:0-7109 GCF_059091005.1 Arthrobacter sp. Y3223164 | reverse complement strand
CCCCGGCCGGAGCATGTCCGGGCCTCCTGGATCGAATCCGGCAGGATGTTCGCTCCAGGCCTGCAGGGTGGTCCGGCCCCGGCGGGCGGCGCAGGCCTCGGCTTCGGCCAGCAGCCTGCTTCCCACGCCCCGCCGCCGGTAGTCGGGATGTACGGCCACAAAGACGTACCCGTTGCGCGGGTTGTCCCGCAGCGACAGCTCGAGCAGGGCGCGCCCGACGTGCCGGTCCCCGTCCCTGGCCGCCCAGAGATACGTCACCGAGTAGTCGTTCGGCCGCGCCCCCTCGAGCCTCACTGCCGGGCTCACCCAGAAATCGTTGTTGCCCCAGATCAGCCCGTTGACCAGGTTGGCCAGCTCGGCGGAGGCGGCAAAGTCCGCACCGCCCGGGCCCTGAAGGGCGGGCGGGATCGGCAGCGGCGCGATCTTGATCGAGGTCGTGGGCATGCGTGCTCCTCGGCGCGAGGCAGTGATTGAGTAGTGCCAATCACATTACTGCATCCCGCCGCGCCGCACTATCTCCCGCTTAAACGGGCTATGGCCGCAGCATCTGCTGCGGCCATAGCCGAAGTGTGCGCCGTTGCCGGCGAACCTGAAGTCCCGGTTAGGCCTCCACGGCCACCTTGGTGACGTTCGGGTCCACGGAGATGCCCGGGCCGAAGGTGGTGGTGATGGTGGCCTTCGCGATGTACCGGCCCTTGGAGGCCGACGGCTTCAGGCGCAGCACCTCTTCCAGGGCGGCGGCGTAGTTCTCCACCAGCTTGTTGGCGTCGAAGGACACCTTGCCGATGATGAAGTGGAGGTTGGCGTGCTTGTCGACGCGGAAGTCGATCTTGCCGCCCTTGATGTCGTTGACGGCCTTGGTAACGTCCGGGGTCACCGTTCCGGTCTTCGGGTTCGGCATCAGGTTGCGGGGGCCGAGGACCTTGCCCAGGCGGCCGACCTTGCCCATCAGTTCCGGGGTCGCCACGGCGGCGTCGAAGTCGGTCCAGCCGCCCTGGATCTTTTCGATCAGGTCGTCAGAGCCAACGAAGTCGGCGCCCGCGGCGATAGCGGCCTCGGCCTTGTCGCCGGTGGCGAAGACCAGCACGCGGGCGGTCTTGCCGGTGCCGTGCGGCAAGTTCACCGTGCCGCGGACCATCTGGTCTGCCTTGCGCGGGTCGACGCTGAGGCGGAAAGCCACCTCGACGGTCGCGTCGAACTTGGACGGGTTGGTCTCCTTGGCGAGAGTGATTGCCTCGACCGGGGCGTAAACCTTGTCCGCCTCGATCTTGGCTACAGCTGCCTCATATGCTTTGCTGCGCTTTGCCATCTGCTTTTTCTCCTTGTGCAGTTGTGGTCTGCGGACCGCGCCCGGCCCTGCCACAACGACGGCGGTGTTCGCACCCGTGGCGAGCTGTGTCGCCGTCGTTTTGTGAATTGTCTTGGTGAAGGCCTTGCTGGACATCTGTCCTTCGGCCTCCGGGTTGAGGGTGTTTAGCCCTCCACCTCGATGCCCATGGAACGGGCGGTGCCGGCGATGATCTTGGCGGCAGCCTTGATGTCGTTGGCGTTGAGGTCAGCCATCTTGGTGCCGGCGATCTCATCGACCTGCGCCTGGGTCAGCTTCGCAACCTTGTTGGTGTGCGGGGTAGCCGAACCCTTCTGCACGCCTGCGGCCTTCTTGATCAGCTCGGCGGCCGGCGGGGTCTTGGTGATAAAGGTGAAGGAACGGTCTTCGTAGACCGTGATTTCAACCGGGATCACGTTTCCGCGCTGGGATTCCGTGGCGGCGTTGTACGCCTTGCAGAATTCCATGATGTTGACACCGTGCTGACCAAGCGCCGGACCAATCGGCGGGGCCGGGTTGGCGGCGCCTGCCTGGATCTGGAGCTTGATGAGGCCGGTGACCTTTTTCTTGGGGGCCATATCGGGTCCTTCTCTCACATTACGTACCGGCGGCACAGGAGCGTGCCGGCGGTGGTTGGCCGCCATGGCTTGGCGGCCGGCCGTGCGGATTCGGACAAAGCGGGTCCGTATCCGCACGAAGTCTTGGTTAGTGGATCTTGGTGACCTGGCTGAACGAGAGCGTCACCGGGGTTTCGCGCTCGAAGATGGTCACCAGCACCACCAGCTGCTGGGATTCCGGCTTGATTTCGGAAATCGTTGCCGGCAGCGTCTCGAACGGCCCGTCGTTGACGGTGACGGACTCGCCGACCTCGAAGTTGACGGTGATCGGCGTGCTCGGTGCCGTCGACTTGCCCGCAGCCTTGCCGCCGGCTTCCGTCTTGGTGCCCGTGATGGTGTGCTCCAGCATGGAAGCAACTTCCTTCAGGCTCAGCGGCACCGGGTTGTGGGCGTTGCCGACGAACCCGGTCACGCCGGGGGTGTGGCGGACGGCACCCCATGAGGCGTCGGTCAGGTCCATCCGGACCAGCACGTAACCCGGGATGCGCACGCGCTTGACCAGCTTGCGCGTGGTGTTCTTGATCTCCACGACCTCTTCCATCGGGACCTGGATCTCGTAGATGAAGTCTTCCATGTTCAGGGTCTGGATGCGGGTCTCCAGGTTGACCTTCACACGGTTTTCGTAGCCGGCGTAGGAGTGGATGACGTACCAGTCGCCGGGCTGGCGGCGCAGCTTGGCACGGAAGGCTTCGAGGGCTTCCTCTTCGGTCTGCTCAACCTCTTCGGCTTCTTCGGCCGGCCCGGTCTCCTCCGGGGCCCCGTCGGCGGCCTCGGCTTCGGTCAGGTCCGCCTCGGCGGCGGCTTCGGCGGCCTCGTCGAGGACGGGGGCGTCGTCGGCGGCCTGGTCAAGCTCGCTCGCCAGATCGGCACCGGCAGCCTCTTCTGCAGCGTCAACGCCAAAAGCCGGCACCTCGTCGGCGCCGGTCCCGGTAACCTGCTCGTCGGCTTCCAGCTCCGCGTTCTCTTCGGAGTTCTGGGCTTCGAGTTCCTGGTCGGACACTTAGCTTCCTGCTTTCTTCTTCAGCTCACTTGACTCGCGGCGGCTTTGCGCCGTCGTCGTATCCATCCGTACGGCTGCCGCAACGCGGACGTTACTGTTCGGGTATGCCGTCTCCGAAGACGAAGAACGCGCCCTGGCCGAAAACCAGATCCAGTGCCGTGACGATCAGCATCATGACCGCAACAAAAGCGATCACCACCAGCGTGTAGTTCAGCAATTCCTTGCGGGTCGGCGTGACGACCTTTTTGAGTTCGGCAACGACCTGGCGGACAAACAAAATGATCCGGGCGAAGAGACCGCGCTTCTCGGTCTTTCGTCCGGTGGGGCGTCCCTGGGGACTGCTGGAAGACGTATCGGTCAACCTGGCCTCACTCATTCTGTCCGGTGTCCGGCCCCCGGACGGCCTCGGCCGGCCTGGACCGCTGCTTCGTGCTGGGATGCTGAACTGCTGCAGTTTGTGCCTGCGGCGGTTCTGCGCAGGGCAGACAGGACTCGAACCTGCAACCTGCGGTTTTGGAGACCGCTGCGCTACCAATTGCGCCACTACCCTATGGAGCCGAATACTGCCGGATGCCCCCGCCGCGCGGGCATGGAACATCATGGCGTTTTCAACACCGAAGATCCAGTTTACGCCAGCGATGCGCCGACGTCGAACCGAACCCCGTTTGCCGCCCACAAGGCGACTGATCCATTATGCAACATTTCCGCCGGCCCGCTGACCAAGGGGCCGTGCGGGCACCCGGCAACGGGCCGTACCTCCGACGGGCTGCACCCGGACTCGGCCTGCACCTAGACTAAGGAACAGTCCTACACGCTACTGAAGACGGGAACACCATGCCTGCCAACGCCCGCGTCTCCCGGCGCATTGCGTCCATCGCCGAATCCGCCACCCTCGCCGTCGATGCCAAGGCAAAAGCGCTGAAGGCTGCCGGGCGCCCGGTGATCGGCTTCGGGGCGGGCGAACCGGACTTCCCGACCCCGGACTACATCGTGGAGGCCGCCATCGAGGCCGCGCGCCAGCCGCGCTTCCACCGCTACTCCCCCGCCGGCGGCCTGCCCGAACTGAAGCAGGCCATCGCGGACAAGACGCTGCGCGATTCCGGCTACCGGGTGGACCCCGCCCAGGTGCTGGTGACCAACGGCGGCAAGCAGGCCGTGTACGAATCCTTCGCCACCTTGTTGGATCCGGGCGACGAGGTCCTGGTCCCCACGCCGTTCTGGACCACCTACCCCGAGGCGATCCGGCTGGCCGGCGGCGTCCCGGTGGAGGTCTTCGCCGGGCCGGAGCAGGGCTATCTGGTCACCGTCGACCAGCTCGAAGGCGCGCTGACCGACAAAACCAAGGTGCTGCTCTTCGTCTCCCCGTCCAACCCGACCGGTGCCGTCTACCAGCCGGAACAGGTTGCCGAGATCGGCCGGTGGGCCGCGTCCAAGGGCCTGTGGGTCATCACCGACGAGATCTACGAGCACCTCACCTACGACGGCGTGCCCTTCACCTCCATCGCGACGGCCGCGCCGGAGCTGGGCGACAAGGTCGTCATCCTCAACGGCGTGGCCAAGACCTATGCCATGACCGGCTGGCGGGTGGGCTGGATGATCGGCCCGAAGGACGTGGTCAAGGCCGCCACCAATATGCAGTCCCACGCCACCTCCAACGTGGCCAACGTGTCCCAGATGGCGGCGCTGGCCGCCGTGTCCGGACCGCTGACCGCGGTGGACGAGATGAAGGTTGCCTTCGACCGGCGCCGCAAGGCCATGGTCGAGGGCCTGAACGCCATAGCCGGCGTCGAATGCCCGACGCCGGAGGGCGCGTTCTACGCCTACGCCGACGTCCGCGGGCTGCTGGGCAAGGAATTCCCGACGGCGGACGGCACCATCCGTCCGGCGACCTCCGCCGAGCTCGCCGCGCTGATCCTCGACGAGGTCGAGGTCGCCGTCGTTCCCGGCGAGGCCTTCGGGCCGTCCGGCTTCGTGCGGTTGTCCTACGCCCTCGGCGACGAAGACCTGGCTACCGGCGTCGGCCGGCTGCAGGATTTCCTGGCGAAGGCCAAGTAGCCGCCGGATACGCTCCCGGCCGGACTGCCGAGGGGCAGCCCGGCCGGGTGGCGTTCCGGCTACTTTTCCGGCTGGGATTGGTGGGCCGGATTGCCGTGGAACGGCGGCACGACCCGTGGGCCCGAGGTTTCCGGCTGCGCCGCGGAGCCGCCCTGGCTTCCGCCGACCTCGGGCATGTCCGGCACCGTGGTCCCGCTTGGCTCTGCTCCGGCACGCAACTCCTCGAGCCGGCGCTCGAGGACCTGGACGACCGGGAGCCGGTTCCCATGCTCCCGCTCGTAGGTCAGGAGCTCGGTCATTCCCTGCTCGTCCAGCCCGGTGATCCGGGTCGGGAGCGTGCCCAGGGGTATGTGGTCGTAGTCCGGCAGCGGCAGTTCGTCGTGCCGTGGGGAGTCGGTCATGGATCCTCCTGCGCTCGTCGGTCCTGACAGTGCCCCCAAGCTACCACCGGCGCCTGGGGGTACAACAGGGCCCGGCGCCCCTGCTACAGGATCCGGCGGTCAACAGCCCAGCGGGTCAGTTCGTGCCGGGAGGACAGCTGTAGCTTGCGCAGCACGGACGAGACGTGCGTTTCGACGGTCTTGATGGAGATGAACAGTTCCTTGGCCACCTCCTTGTACTGGTAGCCGCGGGCGATCAGCCGCATGACCTCCAGTTCGCGCGCGGAGAGCTTGTCCAGTTCGTCGTCAACGTTGGCTACTGCTGCGGTGCCGAAGGCGTCCAGGACGAACCCGGCCAGCCGCGGCGAGAAGGCCGCGTCGCCGCCGGCCACGCGCTCCACGGCGTCGGATATTTCGGCGCCGGAGATTGTCTTGGTGACGTACCCGCGGGCGCCGGCCCGGATGACGGTGACGACGTCTTCGGCGGAGTCGGACACGCTCAGCGCCAGGAATTTGGTCTCCGCCAGCAGGTCGGTGCAGCCCGCGACCACCTCGGCCCCGCCGCCGCCCCTGCCTCCGGGCAGGTGCACGTCCAGGAGCACGACCGCGGGCCGCTGCTCGTGGATGGCCGCGATCGCTTGCTCCACGGTCGCGGCCTCGGCGACCACCTCGATGCGCCCGTCCAGGTCCGCTTTCAAGCCGGAACGGAAGATGGCGTGGTCGTCGACGACGACCACGCGGATGGGTTCGGTCACGATGCGGTTCCTTCCTGGGGGTGCTGCAGGCTGAGATGGACTTCGGTGCCGCTGCCGGTGTTGCGGATTTTTGCCTGGCCGCCGTGCCGCTCCATCCGGCCGATCAGTGATTCGCGCACGCCCATCCGGTCCGGCGGCACGGCGGCGGGCTCGAACCCGGGACCGCGGTCCCGGACGAAGATTTCGCTGCTGCCCGGCGTGCATTCAACGTAGACGGAGATGGGGCCGCCGGCGTGCTTCGCCGCGTTCTGCACCGCCTCCCGGGTGGCGTGCACCAGGACCTCGTGCCGGTCGGTCATGGCGCTGTCGCCCACGGCGACCACGTCCACGGGATGCCCGTAGGCGTCTTCGATTTCCGCGGCCACCGCCTTCACGCGGTCCACCAGGTTGCCCTCTTCCTGCCGCCTGTCCCGGTAGAGCCATTCGCGCAGTTCCCGTTCCTGGGCGCGGGCCAACCGGGTGACGTCGTGTTCCGAACCGGCGCGGTTCTGGATCAGGGCGAGCGTCTGCAGCACCGAATCGTGCAGGTGCGCGGCGATCTCCGCGCGTTCGGTTTCCCGGATCCGGCCGGAGCGTTCCGTCTCCAGGTCCCGCCAGTACTTCAGCACCCACGGCGCCAAAACCAGCAGGACCCCGGCCAGGACGGCCAGCGAGGCAAACAGCGTGGGCCACATGGCCTCCCAGGTAATCGAACCGGACACCATGGTGACGATGCCGGCCACCACTAGGACCAGCCCGGCCAGCAACCGCACGGCGCCTTGCGCCCCGGTCGCCCCGGCGCGGTCCATCAGGCCGCTGCGCCGGGAATCATCCAGCTGCATCCAAGCGATCACCGCGCCGGCCGCGATGGCGAGGACCGGCAGCCAGGTCCCCCACGGCAGGTTGATGCCCGCCAGTTGGGCGACGACGGCGCCGCCCGCGAGGACCAGGGCCGCGCCGATCAGGATTTCCTTGCCGCCGCGCTGCATCAGCCGC
>NZ_JBNHGF010000122.1:0-7131 GCF_059091005.1 Arthrobacter sp. Y3223164 | reverse complement strand
CGACCATTCCGGCGGCCACAAACCGCCGCGGGCGGCCAGGACGATGTTGCCCGCCCTCCGGCTGCCGAACATGCCGGCCTCGCCCAACGCCGCCACCGAACCGGCGACGGACGCGAGCTCGGCGATCTGCCGCTTGGCGAACGCCAGCGGCGGGTCGTCTCCGACGTTGACCAGCAGCACCCCGTCCGGTTCCAAAGCCTCCAGCATCTCCGCGTAGAAGTCCGCCGTGGTCAGGTGCTCCGGGGCGTCGTCGCCGGCGAAAACATCCAGCACGATCACATCGAAGGTGCCCTCGATGTCCCCGAAGGCCAGTTCATGCCGGGCATCGCCGAAGTGGACCGTCAGGTCCGTGCCGTCGGGCATGGGAAGGTGCTCGAGGACGAAGTCCAGCAGCTCCCGCTCCAGCTCGACGGCGACCTGCCGGGAACCGGGCCGGGTGGCCTGCACGTACCGGGCCAGCGTCAGGGCGCCGGCGCCCAGGTGGAGGCAACGCAGCGGGACCCCTGCCGGGCCCGCCAGGTCGACGACGTTGGCGATCCGGCGCAGGTATTCGTAGAACACGTCGCCGGGATGACGCAGGTTGACGTGCGATTGCTCGGCGCCGCCAATGCTCAGGACGTAGGATCCCGGTACCCGGTCGTCCTTGTCGATGCCGGCGTGGAGGCCGGTGCCGCGCAGGTAGCGTTCGGCCACGGCTCAGATCCTGTCCGGCAGGGAGGCGAGGCGTTGCGCGGCGTCCTGCAGGACCTCGGTCCGCTTGCAGAACGCGAAGCGCAGCAGCGAGCGGGTCCGCTCGGCGCCGTCGGGGTGGCAGAAGACCGGCACCGGGATGGCGGCCACGCCGATCAGCCCGGGCATCCGGCGGGCCAGGTCGAGTGCGTCGGTGATACCCAGCGGTGCCGTGTCCACGTTGACGAAGTAGGTGCCCTGCGGCGTGAAGACATCGAAGCCGGCCTGCCGCAATCCGTCGCTGAGCAGGTCCCGCTTGGCCTTCAGGCCGGCGGCGATCCCGCCGTAGAACGAGTCCGGCAGCCCCAGCCCCGCCGCCACCGCATCCTGGAACGGTGCGCCCGAGCTGTACGTGAGGAATTGCTTGACCGTGCGGACGGCTGCTACGAGGTCCGCCGGGCCGGAGAGCCAGCCGACCTTCCAACCGGTGAACGAAAACGTCTTGCCGGCCGACGAAATGGTGAGCGTCCGCTCGGCGGCTCCCGGCAGGGTGGCGATGGGGATGTGCGGTGCATCGAAGGTCAGATGCTCGTAGACCTCGTCGGTGACGATCAGCGCGTCGTAGCGCTCAGCCAGCTCGACGATGCGCAACAGGGCCTCGCGGGAGAAAACGCTGCCCATCGGATTGTGCGGGTTGTTGACCAGGACGATGCGGGTGCGCTCCGAAAAGGCCGCTTCGAGTGAGTCGAGGTCCGGCTGGAAATCGGGGGCGAGGAGCGGGGCCGTGGTGTGCCGGGCTCCGGCCAGGCCGATGATCGCCCCGTACGCGTCATAGAAGGGCTCGAACGTCAGCACGTCGTCGCCCGGTCCGCTCAGGGCCAACAACGTCGCTGCCAGCGCCTCGGTCGCTCCGGTCGTGACGATGATCTCGGTTTCCGGGTCCGGTGACAGGCCGTAGAACCGCTGCTGGTGGGCGGCAACGGCGCTGCGCAGGGTGAGTGTTCCCTTGCCCGGAGCATACTGGTTGGCTCCGGCGCGGATGGCGTCGATGGCGGCGGCGGCGATTTCCGCCGGGCCGTCCTCGTCGGGAAACCCCTGCCCCAGATTGATGGCGCCGGTCCGCGCGGCGAGGGTCGTCATTTCCTCGAAAATGGTGAGGCCGAGGCCGCCGTCGTCGCCGAGGAGGTTCGATCCGGCCGCGGTCCGCTGCCACGGCGCCGGAACGCCGGCCCGCCGGCCGTGAACGAGTTGCCGCATAGCTGTGCTCATGACTCCCAGTATTACCACCGAAGCGTGGTGCACCGCCCGCCCGGATCGACTAGATTCGACTCTATGCGCCGTGCCGTCTGCCCAGGATCCTATGACCCGCTCCACAAAGGCCACGTAGAAATCATTGCCCGTGCCGCCAGCATGTACGACGAGGTCATCGTCGCCGTCTCGACAAACTATGCCAAGAAATACCGCTTCAGCCTGGACGAGCGGCTGACCATGGCCCGCGAGACGCTCTCCTACCTCCGCGGCGTAAGCGTTGAAGCGATGGGTGAAGGCCTGCTGGCCGAATACTGCCGCAGCCACGGCGCCGGCGTCATCGTCAAGGGCCTGCGCTCGTCGCAGGACTACCACTACGAGCTGCCGATGGCCCACATGAACCGGCATCTGGCCGGCATCGAGACGGTTTTCCTCGCCGCGGAGAGCAGCTACACGCACCTGTCGTCGACCTTGATCAAGGAGATTGCCTCGCTGGGCGGGGATATCTCGGAGTTCGTGCCGAAGGCCGTGCTCGCCGGTTTCCGCGCCGCGGAGCAGCTCCGATAGCCCGGCCCGGATCGCTTCCGGCGGTTGCGGCGGAGCCCGCGTTTGCTAACGTTTGACCATGCCTCAAGCTCAATCCGTACGAAAAGCCGTTCTGCCCGCCGCCGGGCTGGGGACCAGGTTCCTGCCGGCCACCAAGGCCATGCCGAAGGAAATGCTGCCCGTCGTCGACAAGCCGGCCATCCAATATGTCGTCGAAGAAGCGACGCGCGCCGGCCTGGACGACGTGCTGATGATCACCGGGCGCAACAAGCGTTCCCTGGAGGACCACTTCGACCGGGTCCCGTTTATCGAGCAAACCCTGGAGGACAAGGGCGACGCCGACAAGCTGGCCGCGGTCCGGGAATCTTCCCAGCTGGCCGACATTCACTACCTGCGCCAGGGCGACCCCAAGGGGCTCGGCCACGCCGTTCTCTGCGCCAGGCAGCATGTGGGCAACGAGCCCTTCGCCGTCTTGCTGGGCGATGACCTGATCGACGAGCGCGACGAACTGCTCACGGAGATGATCGCGGTCCAGCAGGCGACCGGCGGCTCCGTCATTGCCCTGATGGAGGTCGATCCGGAAGCGATCAGCGCCTACGGGTGCGCGGACATCAGGCGCATCGACGGCGCGGCGCACGTGAAGGTGAACGGCCTGGTGGAGAAGCCCGACGCCGCCGAGGCGCCGTCGAACCTGGCCGTGATCGGACGTTATGTCCTGCACCCCGCGGTCTTCGACGTCCTGGAGGAGACCCCGCCGGGCCGCGGCGGAGAAATACAGCTGACGGACGCGCTGCAGGTGCTGGCCGGCTCCGAGGAGGCCGGCGGCGGTGTTTATGCCGTGGTCTTCAAAGGGCGCCGCTACGACACCGGCGACAAGCTCAGCTATCTCAAGGCCGTCGTCTCCCTGGCCACGGAGCGCGAGGACCTGGGACCCGAGCTGCGTTCCTGGATCGTCGACCTGGCATCACAGATCCAGGCCGAGAGGCCGTTGGAGCCCGCCGGACGGGACTGACACCCCCGCAGCGCCGCCGGTTTGGGCCCGCGGGAGATCCGGGCTAAGATGATACGTCGGTCGTATGTTCTTTAGGAGTTCTCAGTACTGTGGTCTTGAACCATGATCAAAGTTCGGCCTTGACCCTTGCGGTCAAGGACCTCGGGCGCAGCCCGGGCACCATGCGGACTCTTGAAGAACGTATCGCTGCGCCGAAGGATTTCGGGGCAGCACTCATTGGCGTTCAGGAAGGCTCCGACATGGAGCTGGACCTGAAGCTTGAGGCCGTGCACGAGGGAATCCTGGTTTCCGGCACCGTTTCCGTGGCTGTCACGGGCGAGTGCGGGCGTTGCCTGGATCCCATCGCGTACGACCTCGACGTCAATGTGCAGGAACTCTTCTACTACGAGGAAGCTGAACTCCTCGAGGAAGAAGAACAGGACGAACAGCGGCGGGTTGAGCGCGATCTGATCGATCTCGAACCGGCGCTGCGGGACGCAGTGGTGACCGCCCTGCCGTTCCAGCCGGTGTGCCGGGAAGACTGCCAAGGCTTGTGCCCGGAATGCGGGATGCGCCTTGAAGAGGATTCGGGTCACCACCATGAGGTCGTGGATCCTCGCTGGGCAGCCCTTGCCGGGTTGGCCGGTACGGCCGCCGATGAGGCGCCCGAAAGTAAAGAGTCAGACGAGAGAGAAGAGAGTTAGCCGTGGCTGTTCCCAAGCGGAAGATGTCCCGCTCGAATACGCGCGCACGCCGGTCCCAGTGGAAGGCCACTGCGCCCAACCTGGTCAAGACCGTTGAGAACGGCCGTGTCACCTACAGCCTGCCGCACCAGGCCAAGGTTGTCACCGACTCGGCAGGCACCGCGCTGTTCCTTGAGTACAAGGGCCGCAAGGTAGCCGACGCGTAACAACGTCCGGCATGCCTTCAACTGAAGAGCTTTTGGAGCGTCTCGGCGTTGATATCGACGCCGAGACGCTCCGTCTTGCTTTAACCCACCGTTCCTACGCCTACGAGCACGGCGGACTGCCGACCAACGAGCGCCTGGAATTCCTCGGCGACTCGATCCTGGGCTTTTCCGTGACCGACGCGCTGTACCGGGACAACCCGGACCTGCCCGAGGGCGAACTGGCCAAGCGGCGCTCCGCCGTCGTCTCCACCCGGGCGCTGGCCGGCATCGCGCGCAGCCTGGACGTCGGCCGGCATGTGCTGCTCGGGCAGGGCGAAAAGCTCACCAACGGGGCCGACAAGTCCTCCATCCTGGCCGACACGATGGAGGCCCTCTTCGGCGCCGCCTACCTGTGCCAGGGCATCGATACGGCGCGCCAGCTGGTGATGCGCCTCGTCGGGCCGCTCCTGGCGGACGCCGACGCCCTGGGCGCGGGCACAGACTGGAAGACCAGCATCCAGGAGCTGGCCGCCGCCCGGAAGATGGGCACCGTGACCTACCGGGTGGACGGATCGGGCCCGGACCACGCCCGGACCTTCGTGGCCACGCTGCTGATCGGCACCACCGAATACGGCCGCGGCACCGGACATTCCAAGAAGGAAGCCGAGCAGGAAGCGGCCGCCACCACGTGGCGGGCGCTGCGTGCCTCGCTGCCCGTATCGGTGCCGGAGACCGCCGACTCCGATGCCTGAACTGCCTGAGGTGGAGGTTGTCCGCCGCGGGCTCGCCCAGTGGGTCCGCGGGCGGACGATCACCGGAGTGGACGTCCTGGACGAGCGTTCCATCCGGCGCCACGCCCTCGGAGCCGACGACCTGCGCGGCAACCTCATCGGCGCCCACGTGGCCGACGTCGCCCGGCGCGGGAAATTCCTCTGGATGCCGCTGCTGGAGACCACGCCGGACCCTTCGCCCCACCCCGGCGCCGTTAACGCCGTGCCCGACGAGCCCAAACTCGCCCTGATGGCGCACCTCGGCATGAGCGGCCAACTGCTGGTCGAAGACAGCGGGCAGCCCGACGAGAAGCACCTGAAGGTCCGGTTGACGCTCAGTCCGGCCGGCGAACCCGACGGCCCGCCGATGCCGGCCGAGCTGCGGTTCGTGGACCAGCGGATATTCGGCGGCATGTTCCTGGCCGACCTGATGCCCACTCCCGACGGCCATGCCGGCGGGATGTCCGAGACCGGCCTGCCGCTGATCCCGGTCGAGGCCGCCCACATCGCCCGCGACCCGCTCGACCCCGCCTTCTCCTTCGAGGCGTTCTACCAGCGCCTGCGTGCCCGCAAGACCGGCATCAAGCGCGCCATCCTGGACCAGGCCTTGGTCTCCGGCATCGGCAACATCTACGCCGACGAAGCCCTCTGGGCCGCGAAACTGCACTACGCCCGCCCGACCGACACCCTGCGCCGCAAGGAAGCGGAGCGGCTGCTCAGCGCGTGCCGGGACGTCATGAGCAGGGCGCTCGAGGCCGGCGGCACCAGCTTCGATTCCCTCTACGTGAACGTCAACGGCGCCTCCGGATACTTCGAACGGTCGCTGAACGCCTACGGCCGGGAGGGCGGGCCCTGCCACCGCTGCAGCGCCCTGGGTCTGTCCACGAAGATACGCCGGGACACCTTCATGAACCGGTCGTCCTACACCTGCCCGGCCTGCCAGCCGAGGCCCCGGAACGGCCGCTGGTAACGGGCTACCTTCCCAGCTCCGCCAGCACCGCGTCCGTGTAATCGGGCCACGCGTCTGCGGCCCAGGGCCCGAAGTCGCGGTCGGTGAGCGCGATGCAGGCGGCGCCGGCCTCCGGATCCACCCATAGGAAGGTGCCGGACTGGCCGAAGTGCCCGAACGTTTTCGGCGAGCTCTTGCTGCCGGTCCAGTGCGGCTCCTTGTGGCCGCGGATCTCGAAACCCAGGCCCCAGTCGTTGTTCTGCTGGCGGCCGAACCCCGGCAGCACACCCGCCAGCCCCGGGTAGGCCACCTGCGTCGCCTCCTGGACCGTGGCGGCGGCCAGCAGCGACGGCCGCTGCAGTTCCGCTGCGAAACGGGACAGGTCGGCGGACGTGGAGGTCGCCCCGGCCGCGGGGGAGCCGTCCAGGCTGGTGTCCTTCATGCCGAGGGGAACGAGCACGCCCTCGCGCAGGTAGTCCGCGAAGGCCATGCCCGCCGCGGCCTCAAGCGTCTCTCCGAGCACCTCGAAGCCGGCGTTGGAGTAGAGCCGCCGGTCGCCGGGGGAGAACCGCACGGTGCGGTCGCCGAAGTCGTAGCCGGCGCTGTGCGCCAGCAGGTGGCGGACGGTGGCGCCCTCGGGGCCCGCCGCCTGGTCCAGTTCCAGCGCGCCTTCCTCGACGGCCAGCAGCACCGCATAGGCGCTGAGCAGCTTGGTCACGGACGCCAGCGGGAAGCGCCGCTGCTGGTCGCCATGGGAGGCAACGACGGCGCCGTCGGCCGCGACGACGGCGGTGGCCGCGTTGTCCACCGGCCAGGAATCGATCAGCTTCACGCTTTCCAATGCTTGCTCCTACCTCGTCGTTCCGCCGTAATGGGCTGCCAACCGTCGCAGCCCTTCTTCGATGCTGACCTCGGGCACCCAGTCCAGCACCTCGCGGGTGCGGCGCTGGTCGAACCAGTGCGCGGTCGACAGCTGCTCGGCGAGGAAGCGCGTCATGGGCGGTTCGTCGCGGACCAGCCCGCGGGCTCCGGCGGCCGTCCAGGCCCGTTCGATAACCGAGCCGGCGCC
>NZ_JBNHGF010000121.1:0-7135 GCF_059091005.1 Arthrobacter sp. Y3223164 | reverse complement strand
GTTCCGGAGGCCCGGACGCCGGCTGCGTGCCCGGTTCCGCGTCGGGATGGGTCATTCGTGCAGGATAGGCCGCGCACCCCGCGGCGTCGAGAGTCTGCGGGCCGCCGGTCGCTGTCAACCGTTGTCGCCTCCACAGCTACGACGGCGGCCGCCCCACGCCCGCTGACGCGGCGGCCGCCGCCGGGTAGGCTGTCCAGCGATGAATACCAACGAGATACTGCTGCAGCGCAACGGCCGCCTGGGCCACATCGTCCTGAACCGCCCGAAGGCCATCAACGCCCTCAACGACTCCATGATCACGTCGATCACGGCGGCCCTCCGCGAGTGGGCCGAGGACGACGCCGTCGAGACCGTCTTGATTTCCGGCGCCGGGGAACGGGGACTGTGCGCCGGCGGCGACATCGTGGCCATCTACCGGCACATGAAGGACGGCGGCGACCAGCTCTTCTGGGAAGACGAGTACCGGATGAACTCGCTGATCTCCCGCTACCCGAAGCCGATCGTCGCGTTCATGGACGGCGTGGTGCTCGGCGGCGGCGTCGGAGTGTCGGCACACGCCTCCTACCGGGTGGTGACCGAGCGGACCAAGATCGGCATGCCGGAGACCCGGATCGGGTTCATTCCCGACGTCGGGGGCTGCTTCCTGTACTCGCGGGCACCGGGGGAGCTTGGCACCCACCTCGCGCTGACCGCGGGCACCGGGACCGGAGCCGATGCCATCGTGATGGGCCTGGCCGACTACTTCGTGGACAGCGCGGAGCTCCCGGCCCTGGCGGCCGCGCTCGCCGAAGCCCCGGCCATCGAAGCCATG
This sequence comes from Arthrobacter sp. Y3223164, assembly GCF_059091005.1. Taxonomy (NCBI): domain Bacteria; kingdom Bacillati; phylum Actinomycetota; class Actinomycetes; order Micrococcales; family Micrococcaceae; genus Arthrobacter; species Arthrobacter sp. Y3223164. The sequence goes on along the minus strand of NZ_JBNHGF010000121.1, from coordinate 6,324 downwards.
GCGGCCTTTTCCCACACGGATGTCCCGGCGTCAAACCTGGACAAGGAACGCCACTGGATCGACGAGTGCTACGCCTACGACGACGCGGAGCAGATCCTCGCCGCCCTGCGGACCTCGCCGGTCCCGGCCGCGCGCGTCGCCGCCGAGGAGATCGCCCTGAAATCGCCCACGGCCGTGAAGCTCACGCTCGAGGCCCTCCGCCGGGCGGGCAGGATGGACACGTTGGAGGAGGTGCTCGACCAGGACTACCGCCTGGGCATCCGGCTGGTCGCCGCCCCGGACTTCGCCGAGGGCGTGCGCGCCCAGGTGATCGACAAGGACCGCAATCCGCGGTGGAACCCGGCTACGCTCGCGGAGGTGGACCGTGCCGCCGTCGAGTCCTACTTCGCGGACCTGGGCGAGGACGAACTGGGCCTGGCCGCATCCGTTGCGGCACAACCGGCCGCGGGCAGCTAAACGAACGGCGCGGGCCCCGGAAACCGGGAACCCGCGCCGTTCCTGCTGTTGCTACTTCTTGTCGTCTCCGGTCATCCGCTGGCTCAGGTACACCGGGATCATCGACACAATGATCAGCACGGCAGCGATCACGTTCACCACCGGCGCCTGGTTGGGCCGGGCCATGTTGTTGAAGATCCAGATGGGCAGGGTCTCGGTTCCGGGCGGGGCCGTGAAGGTGGTCACCACAATCTCGTCGAAGCTCAACGCGAAGGCCAGGAGGCCGCCGGCCACGAACGCCGAGCGGAAGCCCGGGAAGGTGACCTGGAAAAAGGTCTTGACCACGTTGGCGCCCATGTCCATGGCGGCCTCTTCCAGGCCCTTGTTCATCCGGCCGAGCCTGGCCTGCACATTATTGAACACCATCACGATGCAGAACGTCGCGTGGCCCACGATCACCGAGAACAGCCCGAGGCCGATGCCCAGCGGTTCCAGGACCGTCTTGAACGTGTTGTTCAGCGCCACACCGGTGACGATGCCCGGCAGTGCGATGGGCAGCACCACCAGCAGGTTGACCGTGTTCTTCCCGAAGAAGTCGTACCGGGAGAGCGCGAACGCGATCATGCTGCCCAGCAGCAGCGCAATCACGGTGGCTACCGTGGCCACGCGCAGCGAGGTCCAGAGCGCCTCCCGCACGCCCTCGTTGCGGAAGGCGGCTTCCCACCAGCGGGTGGTGAATTCGGTGATGGGAAACGCGCCGGAGGTGGTGGCGTTGAAGGAGTTGACGATCACCAGCAGCAGCGGCAGGTAGATGGCGGCCATCACCAGCCCGGCGAACAGGCGCAGGGTGATCTTGGCGGAGGAGGAAAGTCTCATCGGTGAAGTTCCTAAAGCTGCTTGAGGGCGCCGGACTTGCGGGCCAGGAAGAGGTACAGGACAACCACGACGATGGGCACGGTGCCGAACGCGGCGGCCAACGGCGGATTGAGGTTGATGTTGGAGGCGATCACCGTGCCGATCACCTGCGTTTTCCCGCCGACGAACTGCGCCGCGATGTAATCGCCCAGGCTCAGCGAGAAGGTGAAGATGGACCCGGCAATGAACGCCGGCTTTAACAGCGGGATGGCCACCGTGCGCACCGTGGACCAAGCCTTCGCGCCCAGGTCCGAGGAAGCGTCGAACAGGTTGTCCGGGATCTGGCGGAAGGCCGAGTACACCGGCACCGCCATGTACGGGAACCACAGGTAAGCCAGCGTGACCACCAGCGCCGCGGTGCCGTAGCCCGGCCCGGTCATGCCCAGCGGGGCCAGCAGCCAGTCCAGCGGGCCGCCGCTGGAGAACGTGATGCGCCAGGAGAACACCTTCACCAGGTAGCCGGCCCACAGCGGCAGCGTGATGCCGATGGCCAGCACCGCGCGCATCCGCGGCGAGGCGACCTTGGCCATGTACAGTCCCAGCGGCAGCGCCAACGCGGCGCACAGCACGGTCACGGCCAGCGCGATGCCGATGGTCCGCAGCGCGGTGAACTGATAGGCCGGCACTGTCAGGATCTCCACGAAGTTCTTTACGGTGAACGCGGGGATCACCTTGGAAGTGAAGGAGTCGGTGGTCCAGAAAGCGGTGATGAACAACAGGATCAGCGATCCGATGTACAGCACGCCCAGCCAGGCCAGCGGCAGGGTCAGGAGCGCGGTCAGCCGCAGTTTGGGCCGGGCGTAGAGCAGTCGGGAGATCCGGTCGCCCAGTCCGCTGCGCTCGCTGCCCGGCGCCGAGGCGCTGCGGGCTGCGGCCTCCCGTTCGATCGTTGGTGCTGCCATGGTGGTTTCGGCGGGCCTGCCCGCCGTTCCTCCTTCAGATGCGGTGCTGATCAGGATGCGTGTGCACGGCCGGCGGGGACACCGCCGTCGTGCTGGGGAATGCCTCCACAGCAGGGGCACGACGGCGGTGCTCACCGCGCGCCGCGCCCCTGCCATGGGGAGGGTGCTGAAGGGAGGGACTAGCCCTTGACCTCGGTCCAGGCCTTGGTCCACTCCTGGTAGTTGGTGCACGTGGCGTCGGTGCGGCCGTCAATGCACTGCTCCACCGGGGTGGTCCACATCCACACCTGCTTGTAGTACTCCTCGTCCGTGGCGTGGTAGGTGGCGCAGTGCTCCTCGTTCTCCTTGGAGCCTTCGCACGCCAGCGCGTTGGCCGGGGCCATGCCAAAGTTCTGGGCCATCTTGGCGTTCACCTCGGCGGAGGAGGCCCAGTCCATCCACTGGTAGGCGCAATTAGGGTTCTTGGACTGCGCGGAGAGCATCCACGTGTCGGACCAGCCGGTGGCGCCTTCCTTCGGCAGCACGGACTCAACCTTTCCGCCGTCGGCCTGGGCGATGTTCACGATGACCTGCCAGCCCGTGCCCAGGGACGCGGTCCCGGAGGAGATGGAGGAGACGGCCTTGAGCGCGTCGTTCCAGTACTCGCCGGCGATGCCGTTCTGGGTCTTGAGCAGTTCCACCGCTGCGGCCAGCTGCTCCTTATCCAGCGCGTAGGGGTTGGTGATCCCCAGCTCCGGCTGGGTGGCCATCAGGTAGAGGGCCGCGTCGGCGATGAAGATCGGCGAATCGTAGGCCATGATCTCGCCGGCGTACTCGCTGTTCGGGTCCCAGGTGGCTTCCCACGAGTCAGGGGCTTCGGGCACCGCCTCGGTGTTGTACATGAGGACGTTGGCGCCGCGGCCGATGGGAACGCCGTAGGTCTTGCCGTTGAGCGTGTCGTAGATCTGGCCCTTCAGGCCGTCCACGATGTGGCCGAAGTTCGGGATCAGGTCGGTGTTGATCGGGGCCACGTCGCCGCCGGCAATGAGGCGCAGCGAGGCATCGCCGGAGGCCGAGACCAGGTCGTACTCGCCGGTGCGCATCAGCTGGACCATCTCGTCGCTGGTGGCGCCGACCTTGCGGTTGACCTTGCACTGGGTCTCTTTTTCGAACTCGGTGACCCAGTCGGCGTCGGGGTTGGTGGAGCCGTCCTCGACGAAGCCGGCCCAGGCGATGATGTTGACTTCGCCCTCGGACTCGCCCACCGCGGTGGCGGCCGGGATGTCAGGGACCTGGATGCCGCCGCCGGCGGACGAGGCGGGAGCGGAGCCCCCGCAGCCGGCCAGGACCAGCGAAAGCGAGGCGAGTGCCGCCAGCGGCAGTGCCTTGGTGATCTTCATGGAGTACCTTTCCTTCAGGGTGCGTAGTGACGTAGTTGGTGCGGGACTAGACGGTGTAGTTGAAGCGGGAAGACCACTGCAGCCGGACCCGGTCGCCGCGCTGGGCGCCGGAGGCGCGGGCATCGTTCGGCTCCTGGACAATCAGGGTCTGCCCGACGGCGGTGCGTGCCACGAAGCGGGTGGCGGGACCGGTGTAGATGACCTCCTCGATCAGCGCTTCCACGGTGGAGAGGCCATCGGCTTCCACGGGCTCGTCGAGGCGGCGGATGTGGATGCGCTCCGGCCGGATGCTCAGCAGGGCGTCGGACCCGGTGAGCTGTTTGGCCAAGGCGCCCTCCACCAGGTTGGTGTTGCCGAGGAAGGAGGCGACGAACCGGCTGCCGGGGCGCTCGTACAGGTCCTCGGGCGTGCCCACCTGTTCCACCACGCCTTCGTTGAAGACGGCGACCCGGTCCGAGAGCGTGAGCGCTTCTTCCTGGTCGTGGGTCACGAAGACGAACGTGATGCCCACCTCGCGCTGGATTTGCTTCAGCTCCACCTGCATCTGTTCGCGCAGCTGCTTGTCCAGCGCGCCGAGGGGCTCGTCCAGCAGCAGCACCTGCGGGCGCAGGACCAGTGCCCGGGCCAGGGCAACACGCTGGCGCTGACCTCCGGAGAGCTGCGAGGGCAGCCGGTCGGCCACCCGGGGCAGGCGGATCATCTCCAGCGCCTCGGTCACCAGCCTGCGGCGCTCGCTCCGGGGCGTCTTGCGCAGCTTGAGCCCGTACTCCACGTTCTGTGCCACGCTCAGGTGCGGGAAGAGCGCGTAGTCCTGGAACACGGTGTTGACGTCGCGTTCGAACGGCGCCTTGCGGGTGACGTCGCGGCCGGCCAGGTCGATGCGGCCGGAGGTGGGGAGTTCGAAGCCAGCGATCATTCGCAGCACGGTGGTCTTCCCGGAGCCGGAGGGGCCCAGCAAGGAGAAGAACTCGCCCTGGCGGATGTCCAGGTCCAAACCTTTGACGGCGGTGAAGTCGCCGAAGGTCTTCGCGACCTGCTGCAGGGAGATGGCAGGCGTGGCGGAGGCCCCCGTGCTGTCCGGCGCGGTGGTTGCGGAGGTGGCTGTGGCTGGCACGGCTGGGTCCTTTCAAGAGGGCTGATGTGGCGTGGACTACATCGTCTTGCGTTAACATATGAAACCAGAGGTTAAATGTAAAGCGGGTCACATCGTGTAGATTTCTTGTTACGGCCCGTACCGGCCGAGGGCCCTCCGCCGCGTCCTGCCGTCCTGCGGGCGGTCCGTCTGGAAGGATCGACGCATGCCCAAGGAATCACCGCCACGCCAGCGCTTGCTCGCCGCGGTCTTCGCCCCGCTGGGCGAGGGCGGCAAGGCGCAGCGCGTGGAGGACCGGATCCTGGAAGGGATTGCCGCGGGTGTGCTGGCCGACGGCGACCGGCTGCCCAGCGAGGCCGAGCTGGCTTCCTCCATGGGCGTGGCTACGGTGACGGCCCGGGAAGCCTTGGTGGGCCTCCGGTCCCGCGGGCTGGTGGCCACCCGGCGGGGCCGCGACGGAGGCACCTTCGTCACCGTCCCCACCGGACGGCGTGCTGAACTGGTCCGCGAGCGCCTGGGCCGGATGAGCCGGGTGGAGCTGCGCGACCTGGCTATCCATTATCGTGCCATTGCGGCGACCGCCGCCGAACTGGCGGCGGATTTTGCCGATCCCGACGACGCCGAAATGCTGCGCCGGATCCTGCATGCTTCCCGTTCAACAGGCACCGGCGGGGCCGTCGTCGGCGATTTCCTGCTGGAGTTGGCAGCCTTGAGCCAGTCGGCGCGGCTGACGCGTGAATTCGTCCGGCTCTATAAGGACTTTGGTCCGTTGTTGTCGGTGCTGCACGAGGACGCAGAGTTCGACGCCACGATGGTGCAGATGTGCGATCGCATTGCCGATGCGGTTGCCGCAGCCGATGCCGCCACGGCGCGCGAAACTGTGACTGAGCAGATCCAGACGGGACTGGCGGCGCTCATCGATGAACACGCCCGGCTGACCGACCGGCCCGCCGGCCCGACCCCCGCTACCGCCCAAAGGAGGACGGGATGAACTCCATGGCCCAACCGGCATCGGCACGTGCGGCAGATCCGCTCGCCGAGGTCACCGGATTCTTCGAAGACATCCTGGCCGAAGTCAACGCGTGGGTGCCCGCCTTGGCCGGGTTGTTTGAGGATCCGGCCCGGCCGCCGGGCGGCAAGCAGGTGACCGCGACCATGCAGCCGCTGGTCGCTGAGCTGGTGGGGAGGGAGGAATGGCCCGTGGTCGGCGCCGGTTTTGTGGCCGCCGCCCACGCCGTGGCCGACGCTTCCTGGCACATGGCGTGGTGGCAGGGCGAAAGCATGGAGCGGCTGGTCTTGCCCGCCCTGGAATCGGCCTCCGACGCCTACACGCGGCGTGAGTGGTTCACCCGGCCGATGGAAACCGGCCTGCCGCATGTCACCGGACCCTACGTGGACTTCCTCTGCACCGACGAATACACCATGACCATGACGGTCCCGGTTGCAGCGGGGGAGCGACGCGTCGGCGTGGCGGGGGCCGACGTCTTTGTCGCATCGTTGGAACCGCTCCTGTTGCCGGCGCTGAAGAGTCTGCACCCGGCCGCGGGCCTGGTCAACCGCGCCGGCCGGGTGGTGGTTTCCGCCGACGCGCAGCTGGCCG
>NZ_JBNHGF010000120.1:0-7146 GCF_059091005.1 Arthrobacter sp. Y3223164 | reverse complement strand
CAGCGGGGCCAGGACCACGCCCAGCGGCGCGACGATGCGGTCCGGCCAGGGCAGCAGGCAGACGCCGATGGCCACCAGCATGCTGATCCCGGTCACCAGCATCATTCCGCCGTTGTTTGCATTGGCCGAGAGCCGGTCGGCGGCCACCCAGCCGGCGCCCAGCGAGGTGAGCACCAGGCCGGCGCTGGCGCCGAAGGTCGATTCGAGCCGCCGGGGCTGGCCGGTGCCGCGGAGCAGCTGGATCAGGAAGACGGCCATCACGCCGAGCGCAATCACCACGGCCATCCACAGCAGCGGCATGCCCGCGGGCGCGATCCCGGCGAGCACCGCCGTCGCAATCCCGGCCAGGGAGATGACGGCGGCAAGGGTCTTCTTGGCGGGCACGCCCAGCAACACCGGCCAGCCGATCCCGATCACCACCGCGGCGACGCACACCGCCGCCGTCAGCACCGGGAGGGAGAGGTAGGAGGCGCCGATGACGGCGCACAGTACGGCGGCAGCGGCTGCGGCGACGATCCACGTTTTCACGCTAGTCATACTGCCCTATGACGCAGGGGCGGGGCGAGAAACCGCGGCCCGGCGGGGCGCGGCGCTATACTTATGCCACCGTCCGGCAGGCTGCGCCTGCGTGTGTGAGGACCTGCCGGGCCCGGCCCGATGATGTGCGCCGCGAAACCCCTGGAGGAACCATGCCGCACATTCTGCTGTTGACCAACAGTTCCGGCTCGTCGATCGACGTCCTGCCCGCCCTCGAGCTGCTGAACCACAAGGTTCACATCCTGCCGGCCGAACCGACCGCCCTGCTGGAAACCGGCCCGGCCGACGTGGTCATGGTTGACGCCCGCAAGGACCTGGCCGGGGCGCGCTCGCTCACCCAGTTGCTGAAGGCCACCGGCCTGGGGGCACCGCTGATGCTTGTGCTCACCGAAGGCGGCATGGCCGCCGTCAGCGCCAACTGGCTTGCCGACGACGTGGTGCTGGCAACCGCCGGACCGGCCGAAGTCGAGGCGCGGCTGCGGTTGGTCATCGCCCGCGCCCGTGCCGGCGACCAGGACACCCGCACGGAGATCCACGCCTCCGGCGTGGTGATCGACGAGGCCAGCTACAGCGCGCGCGTCGGCGGACAGCCGCTGAACCTGACCTACAAGGAATTCGAACTGCTCAAGTACCTGGCCCAGCACCCCGGCCGGGTGTTCACCCGCGACCAGCTGCTGCACGAGGTCTGGGGCTACGACTACTACGGCGGCACGCGCACGGTCGACGTGCATGTGCGGCGGCTGCGGGCGAAGCTGGGCCCGGACCACGAGCAGCTGATCGGCACGGTCCGCAACGTCGGCTACCGGTTCACGCTGGTACGCGAGGCGGAAGAAGAACCCAGCGGCGTCGGCTGAGGCGGCCCGGCCTGCGCCGGACCGCGGCGCCCTCCCGCCGCCGGAGGCCGCTCGGATAGTCTGTGCTCATGACTGCATCGGATTCGGACCTCTGGCCCGTGCTGACCATCAAGGGCGCCCCCGACGCCGAGACCCTCGCGGACATCAAGGCGCTGGCCGCCGCCGCCGAGGAGGCCGACGGCAATCCCCCGCTCTCCGAGCAGACGTGGGTGAACCTGCGGGCCGCGGAGTCGGCCGACGTGCTGGTGCTGGCGACCTACGCGGGCGAAGAGCGCTCCGATCCCGCCACCGCGACGGCGCTGGCCGGCGTCGCCGTCGTCAGCCTTACCACCGCTGCCGGCACCGACAACGTCCTGGAACTGGTGGTGCACCCTTCCTACCGCGCCGAAGGGGTGGGGACCAGGCTGGTCGAAGCCGTCCGGCAGCACACCGAACTGACGGGCCTCAAGGCCTGGTCGCACGGCGGCCATGAGGCCGCGGGGCGGCTGGCCGCGCGCTTCGGTTTCGCCCCGGTCCGGGAACTGTGGCGGATGCGCCTGACCCACCCGACCGGATTGCCCGCCGCCGAATTGCCGCCCGGCGTGGCCATCCGTTCCTTCGTGCCCGGCAGGGATGAGGAGGCGTGGCTGGCGGCCAACGCCGCTGCCTTCGCCGACCACCCCGAACAGGGCGCGATGACGCTCTCCGATCTGAAGGCGCGGATGGCCGAGGACTGGTTCGACCCGGCCGGCTTCCTGCTGGCCGAGCGCGAGGACGGCGGCGGCCTGGTCGGGTTCCACTGGACCAAGGTCCACCCGCGCTCCGGCAGCCACCCGTCCATCGGCGAAGTGTACGTCGTGGGCGTCACGCCGCAGGCGCAGGGCACCGGGCTGGGCAAGGCGCTGACCATCGCCGGCATCAAGCACCTGCAGGACGCCGGCGAGCACGCCATCATGCTCTACGTCGACGCGGACAACGAGCCCGCCGTCGGGCTGTACCGCAAGCTGGGTTTCACCCGCTGGGATGCGGATGTGATGTACGCACCGCAGGAAGAGGCCGGCGGGCAACAGTCGGTAACCTTGTAGCTACCGGACGCCTCTACGATGAGGTGAGTCCGGCCCGCCCCAACGTCCCAGGAGAGAGCATGGTCATCGAACCCGAAGCCGCAGCCATTCCCAGGCTGGGTTCCTCGGAAATGGTCCCTGCCCGCGCCACCCAGGACCGCATCGACATTCCGGAGTTCGCGCCCTCGCTGGCGCCCGACGGGGACTTCACGCTGGAACGCTTCCTCGACCGGGAAATCAGCTGGCTGGACTTCAACGCACGGGTCTTGGAACTGGCCGAGGACGAGGACCTCTACCTGCTGGAGCGGTTGAACTTCCTCTCCATCTTCGCCTCCAACCTGGACGAGTTCTTCATGGTCCGGGTGGCGGGCCTGAAGCGCCGGATCGCCACCGGGCTGGCCGTGCCGTCCGCCGCCGGGCTCTCCCCGATCGAGCAGCTCGAACAAATCAAGGTCGCCGCGCACAAGCTGCAGCAGCGCCACGCCCGGATCTTCGCCGAGCAGATCCGCCCGGCGCTGGCCTACGAACACATCCACATCGTGCGCTGGGACGAACTGGACGAGGCGGCGCGGACCGAACTGTCCGTGATGTTCCGGGAGCGGGTGTTCCCGATCCTGACGCCGCTGGCCGTGGACCCGGCCCACCCCTTCCCCTACATCTCCGGGCTCTCGCTGAACCTGGCCGTGATCGTGCGCAATCCGGTGAGCGAAAAGGAACTCTTTGCCCGCCTCAAGGTCCCGGACCAGCTCTCGCGGCTGATCCCCGTGGACGGCCCCCGCGCCGGCTCGATCCCCGGCCGCACGGCCCGGTTCATCACCCTGGAAGACGTCATCGCCCAGCACCTGGACCTGCTCTTCCAGGGCATGGAAGTGCTGGAGCACCACACGTTCCGGGTGACCCGCAACGAGGACCTGGAAGTCGAAGAGGACGACGCCGAGAACCTGCTCCAGGCGCTGGAGAAGGAACTGCTGCGCCGCCGGTTCGGGCCGCCCGTGCGGCTGGAAGTGGCCACGGACATCAATCCCAGCGTACGCGAGCTGCTGGTGCGCGAACTCGGCGTCGAAGAATCCGAGGTGTACGCGCTGCCCGCGCCGCTGGACCTTCGCGGGGTGGAGGCGATCTACCAGATCGACCGGCCGGACATGAAGTATCCGAAGCAGCTGGCGCACACCAGCCGCCACCTGAACGAAAGCGAAACGTCCAAGGCCGCCAACGTCTTCGCGGCCATGCGCCGGCGCGACATCCTGCTGCACCACCCGTACGACTCGTTCTCCACCTCCGTGCAGGCCTTCCTGGAGCAGGCCGCCGCCGACCCGAAGGTGCAGGCGATCAAGCAGACGCTGTACCGGACCTCGGGTGACTCGCCGATCGTGGACGCGCTGATCGACGCCGCCGAAGCCGGCAAGCAGGTGCTGGCGCTGGTGGAGATCAAGGCCCGGTTCGACGAGCAGGCCAACATCGACTGGGCGCGGAAGCTGGAGCAGGCCGGCGTCCACGTGGTCTACGGCATCGTGGGCCTGAAGACGCACTGCAAGCTCTCGCTGGTGGTCCGCCAGGAAGGCGACGGGCTGCGCCGCTACTGCCACATCGGCACCGGCAACTACCACCCGCGCACCGCTCGCTATTACGAGGACCTGGGCCTGCTGACGGCGAACTACCAGGTGGGCGAGGACCTGTCCAAGCTGTTCAACCAGCTCTCCGGCTACGCCCCGAAGTCCACCTTCAAGCGGCTGCTGGTGGCCCCGCGGTCGGTGCGCTCCGGGCTGATCGACCGGATCGAGAAGGAGATCGCCAACAGCAAGGCCGGCCGCGCCGCCCGCGTGGTGATCAAGGTGAACTCGATGGTGGACGAGGCCGTCATCGACTCGCTCTACCGCGCCTCGCAGGCCGGCGTGCGGGTCGACGTGATCGTCCGCGGGATCTGCGCGGTGCGGCCCGGCGTCCCGGGGCTGAGCGAAAACATCCGGGTCCGCTCCGTCCTCGGCCGGTTCCTGGAGCATTCGCGCGTGTTCGGCTTTGCCAACGGCGGCGAACCGGTGGTCTACATCGGTTCCGCCGACATGATGCACCGCAACCTCGACCGCCGCGTGGAGGCGCTGGTGCAACTGAACTCCCGCGAGGACATCAACGACCTGCTGTCCCTGATGGACCGCTACATGGACCCCGGAACCGCCAGCTGGCATTTGGACAGCGACGGCGCGTGGACCAGGCACCACAAGGACGACGACGGCAACCCGCTCTCGGATATCCAGTCCTGGCTGCTCGCCTCCCGCTCCCGCCAGCGCACCGCCACCCGCCGCTGATGACGCAGAGCAAGACCAGCGACGCCGGCGCTCCCCCGGGCGCCAGGATCACCGCCGCCGGGGCTTTGTGCTGGCGCGTCCGCCAGGGCCGGCTGGAAGTGCTGCTGATCCACCGGCCGCGCTACGACGACTGGTCCTGGCCCAAGGGCAAGCTGGACAGGGGCGAAACCACGCCCGAGTGCGCGGTCCGCGAGGTCCACGAGGAAATCGGCGTCCAGGTGCGCCTGGGCATCCCGCTGCCCACCATCCGCTACCGGGTCAGCGCCGGACTCAAGCAGGTGGTGTACTGGGCCGCCAAGCTGGAGAAACAGGACCCCGTGCCCGACGGCGACGAGGTGGACCGCGTGCTGTGGTGTCCGCCCGCCCGGGCCCGTGAACTCTTGACCAACCGTTCCGACGTGGAACCGCTGGACGCGTTGGAGGCCGCGCATCGGCGGGACGAACTCGATACCTATCCGTTCGTCGTCGTCCGCCACGCCAAGGCCAAACCGCGGTCCGCCTGGTCGCAGGCCGAGGGCGAGCGCCCGCTGGTCGCCACCGGGCGGCGGCAGGCGCTGGCCGTGTGCCGGATGCTGTCCGTGTGGAAGCCCAAACGGATCGTCTCGAGCCCCTGGCTGCGCTGCGTTCAGACCGTCACCCCGTACGTGCTGCACACCCAGACCAAGCTGCGGACCGTCGAGGCCATCACCGAACACAACAACGAGCGCAACCCGAAGAAGGCCCGGGCCGCCCTCATCCAGATGCTCGACAAGGGTAAGCCCACCGCCGTCTGCAGCCACCGGCCGGTGCTGCCGAACCTGTTCCAGGTGCTGGCGGACCGGATGGATCCCGAACTCGCCGCGCAGCTGCCCACGGACGATCCCTACCTGCGGCCGGGAGCCGTGCTGGTCTGCCACATCGCCAAGCACCGGGGCGGGCGGATCGTCGCGCTCGAAATACTCGACGCCTACGACGACTAGCGGCACCTGACGAGTGCTCGTGCCGCCGCCCGGCACCCCCCACCCTTGACCCCTTGCCGCTTTGTATCAAATACTTGATCCATTGATACAGCACGAGGGGGATCGTGGACTTACTGACCAGCACCATCACCGGCCTGCTGTTCGGCGCCGTCATCATCTACGGCGTGCTGCGGATCATCGCTGGCAGGGCCGGCGCCAGTGCAGCCATCCTCGCGGAGGCGGGCTCCGGCGTGGACACCGATCCATCGGACGGGGCCGGACTGGACGCCGCCCGGATGCATGCGTTCTGGACGGCCCTCATCGCGTTCTTCGCCAGCGGGCTGTCTGCGGCCTCGAAGGTCGGCGATATTCCGGCCGCCTACTACGCCGGACATACACCGGCGCCTTCCTGGCTGGCTGACCTGCTGACCGTCCTGGTGCCGCTGGTCAGCCTGGCCGGAATCTACATCATCGGCCAATACACCTGGCCCAAGCCCCGCGGCAGGGTCCGCCGAGCCGACATCGCTATCCGGCGCATCCGCGACTACATCCCCTCGGCGCTGCTCTCAGTCATGATTTCGGCGGCCGTGCTGGCCGTGATCGCGGCGATCGTCGTCCGGGAGTTGCCGGAAATCGACGGATTCAGCGGTTCCCAATCCTTCGCCGGTGTTGAGGTCTCCGGCGGGCACAACGGCCGCCAGCCCGGCAGCTACTTTGCCCCGATCCTGCTGATCGGCATCCTGACGCTCGCGGCCGGCGTCGCCGCGGCGACGGCGGTCATCGTGCGCAGACGCTCCGTGGACTCGCTCAACCGCGAGGACAACGACATCTTGCGGCGCATCCTCATCAATCGATTGTTCCGCACGGCCACCTTGCTCTTCGCCACGCTCGGCACCATGGCAGTCAGCTTCGCCAATCACCAGGTGCCGGCCCTCATCCTCGACGGACCGGCACCGACCACCGGCTGGGAACCCGCCCAGCAACTGGCAGGCTGGCTCACGGTCACGCTGATGATCGCCATGGCCCTGTGGCGCCCTCCCCTGCTGGCCCCCGACGGCACTCCGGGCCGTCCGGTCATCTACCGCGGCACCTATGCCGCGGGCTTGGAAATTACGACGTCGGCGCGTACCGCCGGTCTCATCGTTACAGTGCTCGCCTTGATCACTTTGTCTGCCTTCGCCAGCATGATCTACTTTGCCGTGCCGGTGCCTACGCCGGTAGACGGTGGAACGGCTGACGGCCCGGCCTTCGCACTTCCGTTGATGCCCGTGGTCTTTGCCCTGCCAACGTCCATCTTCCTCGCCGCAATCGCCGCCGGAGAGGTCCATATCTGGCGAGGCCATACACGTCCCCGTACTCAGCCGTCCCCTGCCCCGACAGCCCCGCGGCCCGTCGGCTGGACACCGCCCGGCGCAGCTTCAGTCCAACTGGTTCCGCGCCCGCTCCTTGCCGCCGTTGCCGCCGGCGCGGT
>NZ_JBNHGF010000119.1:0-7192 GCF_059091005.1 Arthrobacter sp. Y3223164 | reverse complement strand
GAAGGCGCGGCCCAGCCCTCCGGCGGCTCCGGTGACCAGCACGGTCCGGGTGCCGGGCCCCTGGTCGGGGTTCGGGAAGCCTTGGCCGGCCGTGGCGTCGGGGGGAGGCTGTGTCATCGTCACGCTTTCATGTTCGGTGTGCCGGGCCGGGACCCGCTGGGGGTGCGGGCTTTTCCCGGCCCGGCACTTGGTGTGCTTGAGTCGGCTGCAGTGCTGCCGGAAACTCAGGTGTGGCTGTGTGCTCCCGGCCCGGCGACGGCCGGTTCGGCGGCTTCCTCAACGTCCAGGATCTGCACGGTGCCCTTGGTCCCGTCCACCCGCAGCCGCTGGCCGGTCTTGATGGTGGTGGAGGCCGAGCCGGTGCCGGTCACCGCCGGCAGTCCGTACTCGCGACAGACAATCGCGGCGTGGCTCATCATGCCGCCGATGTCCGTAACGGTGGCCTTGATCTTGCCGAAGATCGGCCCCCAGCTCGGCGCGGTCACGGTGGCCACCAGGATTTCATCCTGCTGCACTTCGGAGAGCTGGTCGGAGTCGTGGACCACCCGCGCGTACCCCTCGACGACGCCGGGGGACGCAGCCATGCCGCGCAGTCCGCCGCCTTCCACCTCTTCGCCCTCGCCCAGCCACTGCTGGACCTGTTCGGTGGTGATGCCCCAGAGCATCCGGGTGAAGGGTTCGGTGATCGAGGCCGGCGGGGTGTTGAGTGCCGGTGCCGGCCGCGCGGTCTTCAGCGCGTCCACGATCTTGCGGCGGCGCTCGATTTCCTCCGGCCAGTAGGTGGGGCCGATCGGTTCGGCGCCCACGCCCCAGCCGGTGACCAGGTCGAAGAGCGCGTCGCGGACCTCGTTGCGGTTCAGGTAGAGCAGGTCGTCCGGTTCGGTCCAGAAGCCCTCGGCGTGCAGCATCCGCGAAAGCTCGCGGATTTTGCGCCAGAAGACGCCCATGGTCCAGTGCTCGATGTAGAAGTTGTGGTTTTCCACGTACGGGTAGGCGGTGGCGGCCAGCTGGCGCTTGGCGTCGAACGCGGCCAGGGTCTCGCCGTCGAGCAGTTCGCGGTATTCCTCCACGATCCGTTCCTTCTCCGCCACCAGCTCCTCGACCGGGCGCATGATGTGCTGGCCTTCGTCCAGCCGGCGGATGTAGTCAGCGATGTAGCCCAGCGGGATTTCCTGGTGTTCGTTCCAGTACTTGTCGTGCCCATAAAAGCCGTTGCCCACGGTGAAGTTGAACCACGGGTCCTTGGCTTCCTCATAGCGGGCGATCCAGCGGTCGCCGCCCTCGGAGGCGCGGATCGCGGCCAAGGTGGCATCGACGTCGTCCGTGTTGCCGAAGGCGGACTGCAGGCCCAGCTCCACGGCCAGCTTGGCGAGGTGCTTGAGCTCATCGTCCGGGCGGAAGAGTTCCATGTCCACGCCCTGCACCATGGTGGCGATCGACTGGTCGGGGATGTTCGGGAAGACTTCCTTGCAGAAGTTGAAGAAGTCCAGGTAGGCGATGTAGCCCAGGTTCAGGAACTCGAAGTGGTACTGCCAGTTCTGGTAGGCCAGCTGGATCAGCCGGTCGTAGTTCTCCAGCAGCACCTCGGAGCCGTCCTTGGCCTTGCCCGTGGTGATGTCTTCCATCGGGACCATGTCCGGCAGCTTTTTGAACGAGATGGTTTCCATTTCGTCGATAGTGCCGCGGACCTTCACGTGCCACTGCTTGAGCAGTTCCTCCCAGTTTTGGAAGTAGTGGCCCACGCGCTGCTCGAAATGCGGGACCCGGGCGGCGATCTGGTCCTCCGGCACCGGGATCGGCGACATGTACAGGTAGCCCAGGTGCACCCGGAACTCGATGCCGTTGGCGTTGGGGATCATCAGGTGGCGGGCGTTGTACTGGCCCAGGCACTTGACCGCGAACTCGCCGCCGATGGTCTCGAACGGCTTGTAGACGGTGGGCCAGTGCTGGCTGTCGCAGAACCAGAACTTGGCGTCTTCCTGTTCCTTGAGCTTGTCCTGGAACACCAGGTAATACGGGTAAATCTTCTCCCAGCCCTCGGCGCCGGCGGGCACCGGCAGTTCGGAGGGCTTCGGGAAGGACTTCATAGACATGGCGGTCCTTTCGGTGGCGGCTCTGCATTGAGCCTTCGGTGGGCGGTTCGGTGGAACGGTGGAACCTTGTTGCCTTGCTTCCTTGCGGTGGGGCTGTTGGAGCCTTGCTGCCTTGCGGTGGAACAGGCGGAACAGTTCAGGGCAATGGTCAGGCGGAGGGCTTCAGCAGTGAGGCGGTGATGCTGCCCAGGCTGAAGCCGCCGGTGGCGGTGCCTGCGTTCCCGGCTCCTGCGTTCCCGGCTCCGGCGGGCGCCGCCGTCGCGGGCGCAGCACCCAGGGCCGCGGCGTATCCGCCGCCCCCCGATACCGCGGACGACGCCGCGACCGGCTTCTTGGAGGAGTGCACGGTTTCCGGCCGCGACTGCAGCAGCAGCAGGTTTTCGCCGTCGGGCAGGTCCCTGTCCAGCGCCCACTCGATGTCCTGCGGGCACTTGTAGTGTTTCTCCGCCCGCTTGGCCATCCGCGCCACCGCGAGCAGTTCGTCGTCGGTCAGGCTGCGTCGGGCCCGCCGTTCGGCGTCGACCTCCCGCTCCACCAGGGTGCGCGCGGCTGCGTCGGGGATCAGTTCGGCGTGCTTGTCGCCCAGGTGTTCGGCGACCGGGGCCAGCGTGACCTTGTCCAGCACGATGTTGTCCGGCGTGACCTGCCCCGAGACCACCATTTCGCCGACGCCGTAGGACGCGTCGATGGTGATCTTGGAGCGGTCGCCGTTGGCCGGGTCCAGGGTCATGGCGACGCCGGAGACCCTGGCGTTGACCATCTTCTGCACCACGACGGCCATCGACAGGCCCTGGTCCGGGATGTTGTTTTTCAGCCGGTAGATGATGGCGCGCGAGGTGTAGAGCGATGCCCAGCAGCTGCGGATGTGTTCGCCGACGGCGGCAAAGCCTTCCAGCCAGAGGTAGGTGTCCTGCTGTCCGGCGAAGGAGGCATCCGGCAGGTCCTCGGCGGTGGCGGAGGAACGCACCGCCACCGGGACCGGCGCGTCAAAGCGGGACATCAGGGCGTCATAGGCCTCGACGGTCTGGGCGCGCATGTCGGCCGGTACCGGGCGGGAGCAGATGTCTTCGCGGATGGAGGCGGATACCGCGTCCACCTGGGCGATGTCTTCCGGGTCCAGGCCGGCCAGCAGTTGGTTGATGTGCTCGGTGATCCCGGCTTCCTGCATGAACCGGTCAAACTGGGCGGTGGTGACGACGAATCCCGGGGGCACCGGCATGCCCGCAGAGGTCATGGTGACCAGCGAGGCGCCCTTGCCGCCGAGGTGTTCGAGCCGGGGCTCGATGCCGCCGTCGAAAAACTGGATGAATTCGTTGCTGCGCATGGGCTTAGGCCTCCCAGCTGACGGGGACGGTTTCGGGGACACGGAAGGAGATGTTCTCGCGGAACTCGATGTTCCCGGGGTTCTCCAGCTTCAGGTTCGGTGCCAGCCGCGCCACCTCTTCCAGGGCGATCTTGGCCTGCAGCTTGGCGAGCATGTTGCCCAGGCAGTAGTGGATGCCGAAGCCGAAGGACAGGTGTTCGCGGGCGTTGCCGCGGGAGATGTCGAACTCCTCGCCGTCTTCGAAGCGGGCGGCGTCGCGGTTGGCGGAGCCCATCAGTAGCAGCAATTCGCCGCCCTCCGGGATCTTGACCCCGCCGACTTCGGTGTCCTTGAGCGCCTTCCGGCGCCAGCCGACGATGGATCCGGAGAAGCGCAGCACCTCGTCGATGGCTGCCGGGATCTTTTTGGGCTCCGCCACCAGCTGCTGCCACTGGTCCGGACGCGCCAGCAACACGCGCAGGGAGTTGGCGATCAGGGTGGTCGTGGTCTCGTGTCCCGCAAACAGCAGGGAGTAGAGGATCGAGGCGATTTCGTGGTCGCTGATCTCCGCCCCGTCCTGCTGGGCCTTGACCAGGTCACCGGTCAGGTTGTCGCCGCCTTCCTCGTGGGCGACACGGACCAGGCGCAGGCATTCCTGCCAGTACTCCACCAGGTTGTGGGCGTGCGGGATCTGCTCCTCGTCGCTGAGGTCGCCCCAGGTCATCGCCGCGCGGGAATCGGACCAGCGCTTGAACGTGTCCACCTGGGAGACGTCGGCGCCGATCAGCGTCAGGATCGTGACAGTCGGGACGGTGTAGGCCAGGTCCTTCACGAGTTCACCGCGGCGATCCGGGTTGGCGAGCATGGCTTCCAGTTGGTCCACGACGTTCTGCCGGATGGACGGTTCCAGCGCCTTGTAGCGGCGTGGGGTGAAAGCCTTTTGGGCGACGGCGCGGATCCGGGTGTGCTCCGGCGGGCGGCGGGCGGAAAGACCCGAGTAGGCGGTGAAGCCGCCCTCTTCCATGATCTTGGTGGCCTGCGGGCCGCGCCGGCGCACCGGTGCCTGGGCGTTCTCGCTGGAGAAGGTCTCCCAGTCCTCGAAAACGGCCTTGATGTCGTCGTAGCGGGAAACCACGTAGTAGCCGACGCGCTCGTCGAACATGACGGGCTGTTCGTTCCGCAGCTCGGCGTAGGCCGGGAACGGGTCCTTCATTTGGAACGGCTCGTAGCCGTGGTGTCCTGCGGGGGCCTCGGCACCGTGGCCGAACGGGCAAGCTGCCGTTTCGGTCGAAGATGACATCTGGAACTCCTTGGGGTCTGCTCCCGCCGTCGCCGTTGTCGGTTTCAGCGGGCTGATTAGACTCCAGTGTTGCCCACGTCACTCGCGGGGCCTAAGGGGCTCTTCCACTGAGTGGAAACGAATAGTGCTTAGCATCTCGTGGCATGCGGCGGCGTACGGCCCTTGGGCGCGATGTGACTGGCCAGCAATAAGCCCGGGTGGGCTGTTGGGCCGGGCGCCCAGGCCTTGGGCGCCTCATGGCTGCCCGGCAACGACTCATCAGGCATGCGCCGTAGCGCGTGGTGCGGCGGTCCGGGAATTACCAGGATGTGCGCCGGGCGGTCACGCCTTCCGGGCGATGTGGCTTCCCAGCAAAGACTCCAGCGGGATGTGCGCGGTGGCGCGTTCGATCTGTGCTGAGACACCGCGCAGTGCCGGAAGGTGCCGCGTCATCGTGGCGGCCTGCGACGTCAGCAACACCAACCCCAGCCCGGCTCCGATCCGGCCGGTGTGGAAAACGGGCACGGCGATGGAGCAGGAGCCGAGCCGGACTTCCTCCAGCGTGGTGGCGTAGCCCTGATCGCGAATCTGGACCAGTTCCTCCGCCAGCCGCCCGGGAACGATGTGCGTGTGGGCGGTGGGACGTTCCAGCTGCCGGTTCAGGTAGGCGGTGCGCACCCACTCCTCCTCGTACGCGAGGATGACTTTCCCGACGGCGGTGGCGTGCATCGGCAGCCGGCCACCGACCCGCGAAGCGCGGGGCACGCGCTTGGTGCCGTAGATACGCTCGATGTACAGCACTTCGTGGCCTTCCCGGACCGCCAACTGTGACGTCTCGCCGGTGAGGGAGAACAGGTCCTGCACGAAAGGACGCGCGGCATCGCGCAGTTGCCGGCCGGCATTCTGCGCCAGCTCCCAGAGGCGAATGCCCAGTTGGTAACGGCCGTTGGCGCCGCGGGAGAGGAAGCCCCATTCCGTCAACTCAGCGACGAGCCGGTGCGTGGTGCTCAACGGCAGGCCGGAACCCTCGGAAATCTGGGTCAGGCTCAGCGCGCTGCGGGATTGCTCGAAGGCTTCAAGGATGGCCAGCACGCGGGACGTGACCGTGCGTCCCGGATCTCGGCTACCGCCGGCCATAGCTGCCTCCCATATTCCGCTGAGTTCGGCACCGCCTTCGTTCAGACGAAGCCCGGCACCGCCCTGTCGCCCCGCAAAGTGGGGCACCGTCGTCGTCCGGGCATAGCCGGGCAACCGCCGTCGTCCAAGCAAAGCCCGGCACCGCCGTCGCCCAAGCAAAGCCCGGCACCGCCGTCGTTCAGACGAAGCAGGGCGCCGTCTTCCAGGCAAAGCCGGGCACCGCCGTCGTCCGTGCCGCAGAGCTTCCCAGCCGGTGCCCTCGCGGCACCCGCCCGAAACCGAGTCTAGCCGTCGGCCAGCAGCGCCCGGCGCTGCGGCCACAACGTTACCGATTCCAGCGCAGACAGCGCGCGCGCCATGGCCTTGGCCTCCTCGGTGAAGAGATGGCCCAGGACGCGCTGGCTGCAGAGCCGAAGCGCCTGGCCGCGGTCCAGCCCGAACCACTCCATCACGGTGTCGACGCCGTGCGGGCTGAGCCGCCACGTTTTGTCTGCATCCTTGACGATGGCGTCCTCAATCGAGAGGGCCTCCTTGCGCGAGTCGTGCCCGTCGATGATCTCCAGGATGCGCGGAATGAGCGCCGGATCATGGTTAACCTCTTCGAGGATCCCGGCCGCCAATCGGGCGCCTTCCTTCTCGTGCAGCAAGACGAGGTCGGGCCGGCCGCCGCCGGGGGCGATCGCTGCGAGGACCTGGTCCGGGGGCACCTGCGACCAGCCGATGTCGTGCAGCATGATGGCCGGAAGGACGACGCCGGCGTCGGCCTCCGGGTGGGCGGCCAGCAGGGCCTGGGCCAGGCCATAGGCGTAGAGCGTGTGGGCATCATTGTCGCGGACGGCCAGCAACGGAGCCGCTTGCTGCCAGATCCGATCCAAGTGCGCAGCCAGGTGCACCACGCCGTCCGGCTGGGCCTCGATGGCGGCGGCGACGTCGTGGCCGAACAGGTTGGCGGCAGGCAGCAGCTTCGTCATGCCCACAGCATGACGAGCAATCGCGGGGCGGGCAACCAGGTGGTTCCGCTGGACGGAAGGTGGGCGGGCGGGTGGATGGGGCGCGCGGGCGGCCTAAGCGGTGTGGACGGCTCGCTTGCCGGGCGGCTTGCGGGCGGAAGGCTAGGGCGGGCCACTTGCGCGCTGCTTGGACGGGTCGCAGACGGGCGGGTTTGCGCCGTAACTTCCCACGTTTAGCCGCATGCTTAAGCATCCTGCCTAGTCAGACGTGGGTGGGTTGGCCAAGACATGGGAAGTTTTGGCTAAACATGGGCAGATGTGCGCTGCCAAGCCGCCGCGGATAGGCATCCTGCGCACCCTGACACCGCGAGGCCGCTAGTTAGGCCGCGAGGCCGCGCGCGGCCTCCGGTCAGGCCGCGAGCCCGCGCGC
>NZ_JBNHGF010000118.1:0-7226 GCF_059091005.1 Arthrobacter sp. Y3223164 | reverse complement strand
GACGGCTCGGCGGCGCCGGCCTCCGGCAGCCCGGCCAGGGCCTCGGTGAACGCAACCGGATCGGCCACTATGTGCTGGTCGAGGCGCCCGAAGTGCCCCAGCGTGTCGCCGGGCATTACCACCACGGTCTCGGCATCCAGGCCGGCGGTGTACCCGTCGCTCAGGACGTCCGCGCGCGGGCAGCCGATGAACACCAGCAGATCAGACTTATCGAACCGTGCAGCCAGCGCGTCACTGCGGGCGTAGCCGAGCGACCCTACGTAGCTGTTGCCGCCCTCGAGCCGGTGCGGCACGGCATCATAGGCGCGGAAGTCTGCGGCCACCGGGATTCCACGCCCGGCCGCCCAGCGGGCCAGCGCCTCGCCGGACTCCTGCGTCCAGCTTTCGCCGCCCACCACGATCATCGGGCGGCTGGCCTGTGCCAGCCTCGTGCCGAATTCCTGCAGTGCAGACGACGACGGGGCCGTGCGGGCCAAGGCTCGCGGCGTCACCGGGACGCCGCCCGGGACCAGGTGGGTGAGAACGTCCTCGGGGAGGCCGATGACCACCGGGCCGGGCCGGCCGCTGAGGGAGGTGTGGATGGCGTCGTCCACGACTGCGGCTGCCGAGGCTGCGTGGTCGAGGACCAAGACCTTCTTGGCGGTGCTGCCGAACCAGGCGTTGATGTCGAACTCCTGGAACGACTCACGTCCGCGGTCGGCCACCGGGATGAGTCCGACGAAGAGCACCAGGGGAGTGGCGTCCTGATAGGCGGTATGGACGGAGATGAACGCGTTCGCCGCGCCGGGCCCGCGGGTCACCATGGCGATCCCGGGAAGGTCGGTCAACCGGCCCTCGGCCAGCGCCATGAACCCGGCGCCTCCCTCATGGCGAGTGACGACGGTGGTGATCGAGGAATCGTGCAGGCCGTCCAGGACATCGAGGAAGCTCTCGCCCGGGACGCCGTAGACGCGTTTCACCCCGGCGGCCTCGAGCTGTGCCACGATCAGATGTCCCGCGCTGATACCGGCGCCGGCGCCGGCGCTGCCTGCGTTGCCGGACCTGCCGGCCTCCGGCATGGCTGTAGTGCTCACGCTGTTCCCTTCCTTCGGTCTTTGTCTCGTTCCATGCTGGCAGCAGCCAACTTCGAAGTAACTAGCTGAAGCCAACCCCTTTGGCGCGTTTAGACTGTGCTCATGCACACAGTCCTTGGCGAGACGTCCGACCGTGCCTGGGCCGGTCTGGTGGCGCGGCTGCGGCAGCAGGCCGGGGCGTTGAAGGCGGATTTCGTCCGGCGGGTTCGGAGCATCCCAGGCTACGCGCAGGACCTGGTCGGCCACGACGACCTGGAGTCGACGGCGGCAGGGTCCCTCGAGCTGATCCTGGACTGCCTGGAGGAACCCGCTTCCTATCCCGGCCTGCTGAGGTTTGCGGAGGAACTGGGCGCCCGCCGGGCACGCCAGGGTGTGCCGCCGGAGGCGCTGATTTCCGCCGTGCGTCTCGACTTTCCGGTGGTCTGGGGCAGCCTGTTGGAGCTGTCGGGCCCCGAGGACGCCGCCATGCTGACAAACCGGGTGGAAACCGTCTGGAAGGTGGTTGACGACTATGCCGCCGCCGCCCATTCCAGCTATCTCGCCGAGCGTATCCTCATGGCCCGGGAGGAAGCGGGCGTGCGGCATGAGTTCGTGGCCGCGTTGTTCGGGCCGGAGGGCCAGCTGCCGGAGACCCGGAACCGCTTCGCCACAGCGTTCGACGTGAATCCGGACGGCCGGTTCGGGATAGCCGCCGCGCAGGGGAAGGCCGCCGCGGCGCTGCGGCAGCTCGCGTCCTATTCACACCGTGGGGCGCCGGCCTTCCTGCATCAGGCGGACAAGTACACGTACGTGTTCTGGCCCGAAACGCAGGGGATGCAGGACCTGGGCGGGGTGCGGGTCCCGGCACCGCTGGCATCCGTTCCCTGCGGGGTGCACGGCCCCGTGCTCGGACTTGGGGAACTGACGCCGGCGGCGAGGATCGCCGCGGTGCTCAGCGATCTGGTCAACAGCAGTGACAAGCAGCCGTTGACCGTAGGTGAGGACTGGACCCGCCTGACCCGCCTGCGGATGGCGGGGATCGGCATCGATGTCAGGGCCGGGCTCGAGGCACAACTGGCGGTTTGCCGGCCGGACGAACGCGACCGGCTGGAAGAAACCGTGCTCAGCTTCATGCGGAACGGGAGCGTCACCGAAACCGCCGAGCACCTCTATTGCCACCGCAACACCATCCTGAACCGGCTCAAGCGCTTCAAGGACCTGACCGGCATTGACCTGATGAAACCCGTGGAGGCGGCCCGCGCGGTTGTCGCCTGGGCCTAAGGCAAACCTCGGGGGCCTGTAGGGGTTGTGTCGGCGCGGGTGTGCAGATGCCCAGCCCCGGCGTCCGAAACGTGTGTGCTTAGCGATTGTGAGGCACACTACACGCCGGGATAGTGGGTAAACGATTCGAATGCGCTCAGCACGAGCATGCGGCCCTGCCGCCGACCACTTCGCACCCCTATTGGAGATGCAATGTCCCAGCATGTGACACCCACCAGCGCGGCCGCGGCCCGTTTGGACCGCCGGAAGATGCGGAAGATATCCACGGCAAGCGTCATCGGCACCACCGTCGAGTGGTACGACCTGTTTCTTTTCGGCACCGCGTCCGCGCTGGTGTTCAACCGGATCTTCTTCCCCGAGCTCGACGGCGCCGTCGGCACCATCCTCTCGTTCCTGACCTTCGCGTCGGCCTACCTGGCCCGCATGGTGGGGGCCATCCTGTTCGGTCATTTCGGCGACCGGCTGGGCCGCAAGTCCATGCTGCTGATCTCACTGATGACCATGGGCGCGGCGACCTTCGCCATCGGCCTGGTGCCGGACTACTACACCATCGGTGTGGCGGCGCCGCTGCTGCTTCTGCTGCTGCGCCTCATCCAGGGGCTGGCGCTCGGCGGCGAATGGGGCGGCGCAGTGCTCATGACCGTTGAGCATGCGCCGGAGAACCGCCGCGGCTTTTTCGGCTCCATGGTGCAGATCGGTGTTCCGATCGGAACCCTGCTGGCCAACGTCGCGTTCCTCATCGTGGCCTCGAGCATGAGCGACGAGGCCCTGCTCAGCTGGGGGTGGCGCGTTCCGTTCCTCCTCTCCGCCGTTCTGGTTGCGGTCGGAATCTACATCCGCCTCAACATCGAGGAGACTCCGTCCTTCCAGATGGTCCGCGAGACCGGGGCCAAGGCCAAGCTGCCGTTCGCCTACCTGATGAAGCGCTACTGGAAGCAGGTCATCCTGGGCGGCGTCGCCACCCTCTCCACGGGCAGCACCTTCACCCTCCTGGTCGCTTCCGGCGTCAACTACGGCACAGCGGAGCTCGGCTACTCCAAGGACAAGATGCTCTGGGTGGTCATGTTCGCCTGCGCGCTGGCGTTCGTCGCCATCCCCTTCTTCGGCCGGCTCTCGGACCGCGTGGGCCGCAAACCCATCATCTTCGCCGGCATCATCGCCGAGGCCCTCCTGGCCTTCCCGTTCTTCTGGCTGCTCAACTCCGGATCCGAGCCGCTGCTCTTCGTTGCCTACGGCCTGATGATGCTCGCCTTCTCCGCCAACTACGGACCGATCGCGACCTTCCTCGCCGAGCTCTTCGGGTCCAAGGTCCGTTACTCCGGCCTGTCCGTTTCCTACATGCTCTCCGGCCTGCTGGGCTCCGCGGCTACTCCCGCGATCACCGTAGCGTTGCTGGCGGCCACCGGCCAGAGCACGTCCATCGCCTGGTACATCATGGGCGCCGCAGTACTCTCCCTCATCGCGTTGTACCTCCTGACGGAGACCCGCCACGGCGATATCGACGCCGTAGACAACACGGACACGGTGAAGGCATTTGCCAAGGCGGAATCGTGAGCATTCGCCGCATCACTGCAGCGCCGGGTGCGGTGGGGCCGGTGGGGCCCTACTCCCAGGCGGTGGTGGCGAACGGTTTTGTTTTCACCTCCGGGCAGATCCCGGCGGGGCCCGGCGGCCTGACCGATCAGCCGGAGAACTTCTCCGACCAGGTGCGCCAGACCATCCGGAACCTCGAAGCGATCCTCATCGAGGCCGGCAGCGGCCTGCAGCACGTGGTCAAGGTGAATACCTACCTGACCAGTGCTGACCAGCTCGAGGAATACAACGCCGTGTACGACGAGTACTTCGGCCCGCACCGGCCGGCCCGCACGTCGGTGTGCGTCAGCCTGTGGGGCGTGTCCCTGGAGATCGAATGCGTGGCAGTGGTTCCAGGGGCAGACCATGGATGAGTTGCTGCGGAAACTGGGCCGGGTCAGCCTCCCCACCCTCGGCCACTTTCTGGAGGACGGCTTCTGCAGCGGGGACATCCGGAGCATCGTGCCGGGTGTCCGCATGATCGGGGTCGCCGCCACTGCGTTAATTCCCGACGCAGATGCCGTGGCCGTGAACCAGGCGCTGGTCCGGCTTCGTCCCGGCGAGGTCTTGGTTTTGGACCTGAACGGGGACCGGAGCCACGCCCCGGTGGGTGCGGTCACCTCTGCCGCGGCAAGGGCCCGCGGTGCCGCGGGCATCCTGGTGGATGGACCGGTCACCGATCTCGCGGATTTGCAGGCGGCGGACGACGGCGGGGCGTTGCCGGTGTTCGCGCGCGGCACCACGTGCCTGACCACGAAGCGGCACGGCTCCGGCCGGTCGCAGTTCGGTGTCGCGGTCACCATCGGCGGCACCACGGTGAATCCCGGCGACATCGTCTTGGGTGATGAGAACGGAGTGGTGGTGCTGGCGCCCGAGGTGGCAGCCGCCGTCGTCGATTCCGCCCTTGCCTCGGACGATGCCGAGCCGGCGATCCTGAAGCGGATCGCCGCGGGGGAGCCGCTGGAGGACGTGCTCTACCTCGGCTAGCGAACAGTAATTCGCTCAAGGACCCGGGTGCGCTCTACGGCGCCCGGGTCCTTTCGTCCTCTGGCCTGCTCCAGGGGGATAGGGGCGCACCTACCGGGTGGTCGGGGCGGGGGGATAAGGTGTGCTCACCGGCCCGAGTGCCCGCCCGCGGTCCCGAAAACCTCACCGACCCTGAAACAGGAGGGCGACATGGCAGCTGACGCACCCGGCAGCACCGGCCACGTCGTGCTGCTCGGCGACTCGGTGTTCGACAACGCTGCCTATGTTGCCGGCGGCCCCGACGTCGTGACTCACCTTCGCGGGCTGCTGCCGCGCGGGTGGCAGGCCACGCTCCTGGCCCTCGACGGCGCCGTCATCAGCGGGGTCGCCGGCCAGCTCCGCTCCCTCCCGCGGGACGCCACGCATCTGGTGATCAGCGTGGGCGGGAACGACGCCCTCGGTTTCGCCTACCTGCTCAATGAACCGGCCGTGTGGGCGGCCGAAGCCCTTGCAATGTTCGCCGATGCCCAGGATAAATTCGGCGCCGGCTACGCCGCGATGCTGGATGCGGTCGCGGCCACGGGGCTGCCGACGGCGGCCTGCACCATCTACGACACCCCGCCTTCCGGCCCCGATCAGCGGATCATCCGGTCGGCCGCCGCCCTGTTCAACGACCACATCACCCGGGCCGTCTTCGCCCGGGGGCTGGCGCTGGTGGACCTGAGGCTTATCTGTCCCGAAGACGCCGACTACGCGAATCCGATCGAGCCCTCCGTCCAGGGCGGCCGCAAGATCGCGCACGCCATCAGCGCCTACCTGTTCCCCGAGCAGGCCGCCCCTCGCTCGCTGGTCATCGGCGCCTGAGCGCCGGAAGATGCCGGACAACGAACGCCTTGAAGCCGGCTCGGTCGGCGCGGCCGGCGCCCGCGGGCTCCGGGAATTCCGGGACCGGCTGGGCTTCGAACTGGACCCGTTCCAGGTAGAGGCCTGCTCGGCGCTCGAGCACGGCCGCGGGGTGCTGGTCGCGGCCCCCACCGGGGCCGGCAAGACGGTGGTGGGGGACTTCGCCGCCTTCCTGTCCGTCGCCCAGGGCACCAGGACGTTCTACACCACGCCCCTCAAGGCGCTGAGCAACCAGAAGTTCGCCGATCTCTCCGCGGCCTACGGAAGCGCCCGGGTCGGCCTGCTCACGGGAGACAGCAGCGTCGATCCGGACGCCGACGTCGTCGTCATGACCACCGAGGTGCTGCGCAACATGCTCTACACGGGATCCCCGGGCCTGGAGCGACTGGCGTATGTGGTGATGGACGAGGTGCATTACCTGGCGGACCGGACCAGGGGAACCGCGTGGGAGGAGGTCATCATCCAGCTCCCGGAAACCGTGCGGCTGGTCAGCCTCAGCGCCACCATCTCCAACGCCGAAGAGTTCGGGGCATGGCTGGAAGCGGTCCGGGGCGCTACCGCCGTGGTGGTGTCCGAACACCGCCCGGTGCCCCTGTTCCAACACGTCATGGCCGAAAACCAGCTGTTCGACCTGTTCGCCGAGCCCGTCGCCTTTGACGAGCTCGACCCGCAACCACCGGCGATGCTGGACGGGCATCCGCTCAACCCCCACCTGCTGGCGCTGTCCGACGCAGCCTCGCTGGCCGGATCCACCGCCGGCGATGAGCAGGAGCGCGGCCGGACCCGGCAGTTCCACCGGTCACGCAGCCCGGCAGAAGGCGGCCGAGAGTCCAAGCCCTGGGCGCAGCTGCTCCAGCGGCTCGGCCGCGACGGGCTACTGCCGGCGATCGTATTCGTCTTCTCCCGGGCCGGGTGCGACGCCGCCGTCCGTTCCTGCACCGAATCGGGACTCTGGCTGACGGACCTGCGCGAACGCAGGGAGATCCTACGCCGGGTCGAGGCCGCGGACCTTGGGCTGACCGGGGAGGAGGGCGAGGCGCTCGGAATCCCAGGGTGGCGGGAGGGCCTGCGCCGTGGCGTCGCCGCGCATCATGCGGGATTGCTTCCGGCGTGCAGGCAACTGGTGGAGCAGCTGTTCGCCGAGGGCCTACTCAAGGCCGTTTTCGCCACGGAGACCCTGTCCCTGGGGATCAACATGCCCGCCCGCTCGGTGGTGCTCGAGCGGCTGGAGAAGTTCGACGGCGAGGCCATGGTTCCCTTGACCGCGGGCCAATATACGCAGCTGACCGGACGTGCGGGCCGGCGCGGCATCGACGCGGAGGGCCACGCCGTCGTGCTGTGGAGACCGGGAGTGGTAAGAGCTGAGCGTGCAGCGATACATTCTGCGACTGCGGGCCTCGGATCAACCCGGCATCATCCACACGATGGCCGGCGGCATCACCGCCTGCGGAG